>NZ_LNII01000069.1:0-55720 GCF_001463365.1 Enterobacter sp. 50793107
TTGTCGTTTTGCCACCGAGAGAGGTTAACGGTATCCTCATGCCGAACGGGGGCGCGCTTGTTATCGGTGGCAAACACCTCCAGAACGTCGTTGTCGATAAACGACACCATGGCCTGCCCATGACTATCAATCCACCAATTGCCAGGCGTCGCCCTCTCCGCCGCTTCCCGTAATGCGCGTTTGTCGATGTTGCTCATTGGGCGGCTCCTTCTGCTCGCTGATTCCACTCAGCTCTAAGCTCTGAATAAAAAATCGGGCAGTCATTACCAGGCCCGGCATATTTGCTACCGGATTGAGCGCGGCACGAACCACATCGGACAAAATAGAATCGACCGCCAGAGCCATATTCTGGATGGTCTGCTTCACTTGCGACATGCGCTACGCCACCACAGAAAGGACATGGGAGGAGATTGCTCATGACTGCACTCCTTTGCGAAGCTGAACTTCGGTATTGATGCGGCTAAAATAGAATCCGAATACTTTCTTCCATGGCTTAACAACAGCGTCCCTGATTGAGTTTGGGTTAAATCCAGCCTCGATGGCCTGTTTGCTGTCAAAGAACACATACCCAAAACCTTCCTCGTTCTCAGCGCAGACTGGACCTTTATACGATCCGTGTTTTCTTCCCCCGGCCAAATCTGTTCTATATGCGTGCTGAGTGTTGCCCGCTACCGTCGTCCACTCCAGGTTTGAAACATCATTGTTTTGTTTATTCCCGTCTTTATGGTTAATTACGTACTCATCAGAAGGCTTAGGGCCGAGAAAGTTTTCAGCAACTAATCGGTGGATGTTCACGCCTTTTAGTTTTCCTTCAAGCTCCAGCCTAACGAATAGATACTGATTTCTGTTCTTGCCGCGCATGGTTGGGTTTAATTGCTTTAGTTCGCCAGAGGCCAATGAGAAAATGAGCCCCTTTGAGGTGATGAAATAGCGATACTTAAAACCAAAAATCTCTTTCACATCGCCAAATAAGTCAGCCAGCGCCGCGCATCTGGCTTCCAATTCTTCATAACTCGGTTTCATCTTTACCCCCGCTTACCCGTATAAGTTATTGATTACGTTGATATCAAAAAGGATCGTCGATTCAGAACGTTTCGCAGTTCCAGCCACCACCTTTGCTTTTTGGTATTGGCTTTAGCGCTCTGAACGTGAACGGGTACATGTCGGCGGCGACCTTGATTTTTACCCTGGCGTCGTCAGTCCAGAACCCTTTCACTTCGTGCAACTCCATCTCACCGGTGGTGAGCATTACTGCGAAGTCCGGCGTGTAGAACGTGTTGTCAGCCAGTCGCAGCTTGATGCCTTCGAACTTGTACCAGGCTATGACAGTGCCGGTGATGCGCTTCAGGTGCTCGGCATAAGCCTCTTCGGTCTTGTTCATCTGGCCTGTCTTGAGTCGACCAAGAGCCTGTAACTGCTTTCTCATGATTTACCCCTCAGGTAATTTAAATCCACATTAGAGTTAAAATCAATAGCTATGCGCATATTTTGTTACCTGCAAGGTAATTATATGGGCGTAAAAAAATGCGCTGTCGCGCCGATGCTGCTATGTGGCCTGGTAGCCCCTGAATCCCTGCGGTATGGCCTTGTCGGGCTCCGGAACGTCGTTGACATCCCTTCGCTGCTGCTGGGCGACTGGCCTTGCCCTTGACTGCTGCACGCTTCTCGCCAGCTTCTGCTGCCACTGGTCGTGGTGGAATGCCTTGCCCTCCGCTTTCCAGTACGTGATGAAGTCTGCCAGCTCAAACGGCGTGATCTCCGCCTTCAGGTTTATGCCCCATTGAGAAGCTCTCCTGATGAACTGCGGATCCGGATTCCAGTTGTCGTGCATCTGGAATTTACCAAACTCCCCCATTCCACCCGGAGCGACGTAGCCATTCAGCATCGCGTTGTTCACATCCGGATCTGGTTCAGCGCCACCAGCAGAGTTATCCACAGGTGAATTTTGCTCGCCCCCTATGTGGGGTTTATCTTTTATATCTTCTCTTCTCTTCTCTTCTCTGGTCCGCTTTTTGTCCGCTTCTGATGCGGACGCTTTGCGGACGTTTCTCTTCCTGTCTGCGTCCTGTGCGCGGCGCTTGGCAGACTGCCCGTTATGGGCTTCAAAGCGCGGCATTACTAGGCTTTCGCCATTTTCTTCGAGCCATCCTACAGCCATCATTGCCCGGGAAAAACCAGGAAACCCGATCAGGTCATCGAGAGTGTCCGCACTGTATCCGTCAAGCAAACCGTCAACGGAGTGGACATCAAAAAGACACCATGCGGAATGTAGTCCGCCAACTATCCGCAATCTGTCCGCTTTCAATGCGGACGCCATGCGGACAACTTTTGGGTGCGTGTGCAGGTCGGCACGCATCTTGATCCAGTCACCGGCCATAGCTAACCCCCATATAAGCCCGGATGAATTCAGCCGCAGCCTGTGCATTTATGGCGTTGCCGTAGCCTTTTAGTCGGCCGACACGGTTGCTGCTTGCCACTCTTGCCACCCCGGACTCGACTCGTCCCAGGCGCGCGGCAGCCCCATCAACCAGCGGGAATGTGCCGGGTTCAACTGGACGCCATTTGCCATCTCGACATAAGAGCCAGTCAGCATCTCGCCAAAAACCGTTAACCTCAAGGGGCCGCATATGTACGCCTGGCGGGGTAGCTGATCCAGTCTGTCCTTTCCATCCCGCTGCGCTGTCATTCCCGCCGAGTCCTTCCAGTCGCGTGAGGTTGGTGTCACCCATGCCGCCAGCACTGCAAAGTCCTGAAGGTTTGGCTGGCGGCCAGCCTCCTTCCTCGCTACTACCTTTTTCCAGTCCTGGTAACAGTTTTTGACGTTGCTCGCTAATGGACTCGGCCACCCAATAAGCTCGTTCTCTGATGTGCGGCGCGCCGATGCTCGCTGACGTAAAAGGCACAAGCCCGAAGGCGTAACCCATTCCTTCCAGGTCAGCTTGTACAAGGTCGAACCATGCATTTGCGTTACCAGCTGCAACCTGTTCGCCAAAGACATGCTCAGGTCTGCGCTCGCTGATGAGGTGGAAGAAGTGGGGCCAAAGGTGCCGCTCGTCAGCAAACCCATCTCCTTTGCCTGCCGCGCTGAAAGGCTGGCACGGACAGGAACCGGTCCAGACTGGTTTATCGTCAGGCCATCCGGCGAGGCGCAGGGAATGAGACCAGACGCCAATTCCGGCGAAGAAGTGGCACTGCGTGAATCCTCGCAGGTCGTCAGGTGTGACATCTTCAATACTCCTTTCATCAACTTCGCCCGGTGCGATATGACCGCCGGCGATCAGGTTACGCAGCCACTGCGCTGCAAATGGGTCGATTTCGTTGTAATACGCTGCGGGGTTCATGCTTCACCCCGTGCGGATTTGAGAGCGGATGAGAACTCGCTGCGGTGGCGGTTTGCACTCTGAAGTGCGCACTCAACACAAGTGCCGTTCAGTACGTAGCGCTCCGCCTTATGACCATTACGGCAGGCTTTGCCGGTGTAGAATCTGTTCAGGCCAGCCTTAGCGGCCTCCATTCTGGTGACGATTTTCACGAAAACGGCCCCTCGTTTGGTTATTGTTATCGGTAATTTTGTGCGATGGCCGAAAAAAGATCAACCATATTCGGATCATTATTACCCGAGAGGGCTGAATAGATATGAAAAGACCGCCAGAAGGCGGCCTGATTGGGGTTTGAAAGAGGTTTTATTCGTAGAAAAAGATAGCCAGTTCCGGCTTTGTTCTGACCCACCCGCGTTGTTTGCATGCCTTAAACAGCCCATTCATCAATGTCTTACCGGGCATTTTCCGGCGACCTGTGAGATGCGTCTGGATGTAGTGGCTGGTCGTTCCGGCCTCGTCAGCAAAGGCATTTCGCTCATCAGGAGTGAGTTGCAACCAGTGTTTTTTGAAGTCGAATTTTTCGTTCTCGCTCATAGCTATTGCCTGATATTAATTTCAGATAACAAATATTCACCCAGAAGGTAATAAAAATCAAGGTTTGTTACCTGTGAGGTGCATTTACCTGTGGGGTAAATTCGCTTTTAATTGGCACACTAACTAATTCATATATGAGGCGATTCACCAGAGCATGAAAAGTATTCAGGATATCCGCAGGCAGAATATTAACGATATCATCGACCGTGACTTCAACGGGGTGCAGACTCGTCTGGCGGAAAAACTGGGAACTCAGGCAAACCTGGTGAACCGCTGGGCCCGCGGGCAGAAGGTTGTTGGCGACACGGTGGCGCGCAAGATTGAGAAGGCGGCGAACAAGCCGTCTAACTGGCTGGACGTCGACCACTCATTATCTGCTGTTGCCATCCCCCAGGAGGAGATCACCCCTTCCGATATCGGCCAGCTGGCGGCGCATAATCTCGAAGCGTGGATGCAGAACAACCGCGACCTGTCGTCTCAGGGTAAGGTGTCGAAAGCGTCCGGCGTTGCCCAGGCTACAATCCAGCGCATGCTGAACAATGAGGTTAGCGTTTCCATATCCACCCTGGAGTCCATCGCCAGCGCTTTCGGGCGCCGCGGCTATGAGTTGCTAATCCATCCCCGCGACCCGGCGACCATTCATTACGACCGGGCCCGCTACGCATTATTACCTGAGAGCGAGAAAAGCAAGATTGAGAGCTACGTCGATTTTGTGATTGTTCAGAACGGTAAAGCACAAGACTAAAACCATATATTTCAGACACTAAGCCGCCATTGTGCGGCTTTTTTATTGCCCTAAATATTACCCATTGGGTAATTTTTTATAATCATACCTATTTACTTCAAACCACATAAGGATAATTATTACCTCAACGGTAACACTGAGGTAACGAATTATGCAGTGGAAAATCATCAACGGTTGGTACTGCGTTACGGCGTGCGGGCTGATGAGCACCAAGTGCCGCACTCTGCATGAGGCCATCAACTGGGCGTTTGTCACCAAGATGGCAGTAAAAACTGAAATGGATATGGGGGTGAGCAAGTGAGTGAATTAGCAATCATCGAAATCGCGCCGGACCTGGCGCCAAGCATTTACGTAGAGAACGGTCTGGACAAGTTCCTTGAGCAGATCCGTGATGGAGTTAACGAAGTTCCTGACCTGAGCACTGCTAAAGGCCGCGCCCGTATCGCATCTCTGGCTGCGCAGGTATCACGCAGCAAAACGGCAGTTGAAAAGCCAGGCCGTGATTACCTGAAACGCCTGAAGGAACAACCGAAAGTGGTTGAAGCAGAACTGCGCCGCTTCGTAACCGAATGCGATCAGCTTCGCGATGAAGTACGCCGCCCACTTACTGAATGGGAAGACGCGGAAAAGGCGCGCACCGAAGCTCTGCAGCAGCGCCTTGTGGATTTGCGCGCTCTGGCTGACGTGATCGACACCTGCGGTAACTACCTGCCATCTGCCGATATTCAGGCTCGCATTCAGGAGGCTAAATCCGTGGTGCTGGATGAAAGCTGGCAGGAACGCGCAGCAGAGGCGGGCGTGGCTAAAGATTCAACCATTCAGCAGCTGGAAGCGTCACTGGCAGTGGCACAAAAGCGCGAGCACGAAGCCGCTGAGCTGGAACGTCTTCGCAAAGAAGCTGAAGAAAAAGCACGCCTTGAGCGTGAAGAAACTATCCGTCGGGAAGCTGCTGAAAAGGCCAAGCGTGATGCAGAAGCAAAAGCAAAGGCTGAACTCGAAGCCGCAGCACGCCGTGAAGCTGAAGAGAAAGCCCGCGCTGAACTGGCGGAGCGCCAGCGCATTGAAGCGGAACAGCGTGCGGAACGCGAGAGGGTGGAGGCAGAAGCCAGGGCAGAACGCGAAAAGGCTGCAGCAGTGGAGGCCGAGCGCCTTAAGGCAAGGCAGGCAGAAGAGAAGCGCCTGGCTGAACAGAAACGCATCGCGGATGAAGAAGCGCGCCGCGCTGCTGACAAAGAGCATCGCCGCACCATAAATCGCCAGGTTATTGCTGATCTGGTGGCTCAGGGAATCCCAACCGAGTGGGCTGAAAAATGCCTGGTGTCTTTCGCATCCGGAAAAGTTTCCGGTCAGACGATTAAATACTGAGGTGCGTATGAACATCCAGCAACTTAACAACCTGAAAAAAATCATGACCAGCATCGACAGCGACTATCAGCTTAGCCAGATGCACTACGAGCGTCAGGTGGAGCTGATCGACGCTATCAAGTACCACCAGCTGCAGAAACCTTTCTACGAGCTGGAGCGCAAAGGCGTTCGCACGGAGATTCTGGAAGAGCTGATGATGAGCCCGGAATTCGAAGAGGCACTCGCAGCATACCAGGCCGCACTGACCAGCATCATCGCGAAGTGGGATCTGGCTGACCAACTGGACACGGCAAGGAACGCGGCATGATGCAGAACGCCGGCAGCATGGACAGGACCAAATACCTCGGCGGCAGTGATGTCGCCGGTATTCTCGGGATTAGCCCTTGGCGTACTCCGCTTGAGGTGTACCTGGATAAGGTTCAGCCACGTATCAAACCAGTGGACCCTTCAAAGCAGAAAGTTTTCACGCGTGGCCAGCGCATGGAGCCATACGTAATTGACCTGCTTTCTGAAGAGACAGGACTCGAAATTATTCATCGCGGCAACCGGTATATCCACCGCGATTACGGCTTTATCGCCGCAGAGATCGATGCAGAAGCGGCCACCGGCGAGAACATCGAGATCAAAACGGTTAGCCCGTTCAAAGCTAAGGAATGGGGAGAGGTTCAGACCGATGCAATCCCGGTGCATTACACGGCGCAGGCCATGCATGGGCTGATGGTTACAGGAAAGCAGGTATGCGTATTCGGCGTCCTGATCGGCGGTGACGATTTCCGTATCTATCGGGTTGAGCGTGATGAGGAAACCATTCAGGCCATCCTGGAGAAAGAGGTCGCATTCTGGGACCGGGTGATAAACCTGAACCCGCCTGAGGCGACAACAGTCAGCGATATTTCTCTGATGTTTGAGAAGGATGCTGGTTCAAGCATCGAGGCAGACGGTAAGGCCCTGGCACTTTTCAACGACCTGCGCGACATGAAATCACGCTGCAAGTCTCTGGAAGCAGAAATCGCCGTATCGGAAGAGAAGCTGAAGCTGTACATGCAGGAGCACTCAATCCTGACGCTCGACGGGAAACCGATTTGCACATGGAAATCTCAGGTAAGCAACCGGTTCGATCAGAAATTATTCCAGGCTGAGCACCCTGACCTGTACGAAAAATTCAAAACAGCAACGACATCACGCGTTTTCAGAATGAAGTAAGGAGAAAAAATGTCTACCAACGCACTTAAGGCAGCAGCGACCGGGAACCAGGTTGCACAGCATAACGAGAAACCTACCACGCTGGCAGGGTTGCTCGCGGATCCAAAAATTAAAGCTCAGATGGCGCTGGCTCTTCCAAAGCACATGACAGCTGACCGCCTGGCGCGCATCGCCACTACAGAGATTCGCAAGATCCCAAAACTGGCCGCATGCGACCAGGCAAGTTTCCTCGGTGCAATTATGCAATGCGCTCAACTCGGGCTGGAGCCGGGCGGAGCACTTGGCCACGCGTACCTGATACCGTTCGACAAGCGCCAGAAAGTTAATGGACGCTGGGAAACGGTATCGACCGAAGCTCAGCTCATCATCGGCTATCGCGGGATGATTGACCTTGCCCGCCGCTCCGGGCAGATCCTGAGCATCTCAGCGCGCACCGTCCATGCAAACGACAAATTCAGCTACTCATACGGTCTGGAAGAAACGCTCGAACACTCACCTTGCGAAACCGGTGACCGCGGCGAACTGACCCATGTTTATGCCGTGGCCCGCCTGAAAGATGGCGGCGTCCAGTTCGAAGTTATGAGCCGGGCAGACGTTGAAAAGGTACGTGCTTTGAGTAAAGCCGGCAGCAGCGGTCCGTGGGTTGACCACTTCGACGAAATGGCGAAAAAGACGGTGATCCGCCGCCTGTTCAAATACCTGCCTGTATCTATCGAGCTGCAAAAAGCTGTTGTGATGGATGAACGCGCGGAAGCTGGCCTGAGCCAGGATAACGCAGCAGTTATCACCGGCGAGTATTCCGTTGTTGATGATGAGCAGCAGAGCCTGACGGTGGTTTCTGACTCTGATCGCGAAGAGGCGCGGGAATACGTCAGCGCAATTCTGAACAGCCTCGATTCATCCGCAGCAGATGCCAAGGCGATGTTTAATCGTGCCGAAGTTGAGATCAACTCCATGGCTGAAAAGCTCGGTGACGAATATCACCATGGATTCATGACGACGCTTAACGATATGCGTCCTGAATTCGAATAACACCACCGTGGCGCCGCGGCGCCACACCTGCAACCAAGAGAGGTATTTATGAAAGGTGCATTTGGTAAGAAGGAACTCCTGGCGGTGGTGCCACTGTCATGGAGCACGATTGACCGCCTGGAACAGGCTGGCGAATTCCCGTCCCGTTTCTGGATCACCGATCGCCGCTGCGCGTGGGACCAGAGCGAAGTTGAAGCATGGCTGGATAAACGTAAGGCGGCAAGCCCGGCGACGTTCACCGGAAAAAAGCCGCCAGTTGACCGCCGCGTGTATCGCCCGGTGAGTGCGGCAGCATGACGGCGCTGAAGAAGCATATCGGCAGATGGTCAGATGTATACCTGTATCTGGCCGTGGTCGCCTACCTGATGTGGCTGGCGGCGGTAATCAGTTGAGAGGTCTCGATCAAATGAAAAAGACGAAGCTTGAGCGCTATCACGAAGACTACGTCTCGCAGCGCCGTGTTGAAAGAGTGGTGGCAGTAACGCCGGAAGCGATGGAGATCGAAAGCCGTGCCATTGCTCGCGAGCGCCTGGGTCATTATCGCATCGCGGCCCGCCTGTGGCTCCAGTGTCTGGATGCGGCTGTTGGTGAAGTTGAGCGCGCCCGCATCGCGGTGCGCCGCCAGCAATGCATCACCAAAGGTAACCGCACCCCACACCTGGACTACAGCGGGATCGGATGTCGCGGGGTGGTGTATGACTAATCCGCACGACGGGATCACCGTGGGCAGTGTCACGCTGCCCTATTCCATCATTCGCCGCGGATGGTTAGCACCAAGCGGCGACGTTATCAGAAACCCATTGAAGGCTCAGCGCCTGGCTGAGCTGATGAACAGTAAGAAGGTGGCGGCATGACTGACGCAACGATTTTGGACATGTGCTGCGGTTCCCGCATGTTCTGGTTCGACAAGCAGGACGAGCGCGCGGTTTTCAGTGATATCCGCGCCGAGCAGCATGAACTTTGCGACGGCCGCCAGTTAGTTATCAGCCCGGACCTTATTGCAGATTTCCGAGCCCTTCCTTTTGCTGATAACACTTTCCCCGTGGTCGTATTTGATCCCCCTCACCTCGAGCGCGTCGGCGATAACGCGTGGATGGGTAAAAAGTACGGGCGGCTCAACAAAGAAACATGGCGAGATGATCTGCGCGCAGGATTCGCCGAAGCGTTCAGGGTGTTGTGGCCACACGGTGTGCTCATCTTCAAGTGGAACGAAACGCAGATCCCGGCAAGCAATATCCTGGCGCTGACCGACGAGAAGCCAGTCATCTGGCAGCGTACCGGAAAGTCAGACAAAACCCACTGGGTAATTTTCGTGAAAGGAGATGAAAAGTGACCGGAAAATACACTCTTATCTACGCAGACCCTCCTTGGGTCTACCGTGACAAAGCAGCAGACGGCAACCGCGGCGCCGGGTTCAAATACCCGGTCATGAACGTGCTGGATATCTGCCGCCTCCCGGTCTGGGATTTGGCTGCAGAAGATTGCCTGTTGGCGATGTGGTGGGTGACGACGCAGCCGGTTGAAGCGCTGAAGGTTGTAGAAGCGTGGGGATTCCGCCTGATGACGATGAAGGGATTCACCTGGCACAAAACGAACAAGCACAAAGGCAACAGCGCGATCGGCATGGGCCACATGACCCGGGCGAACAGCGAAGACTGTCTGTTTGCGGTGCGCGGAAAGCTACCGTCGCGCATGGACGCCTCTATCTGCCAGCACGTCACGGCGCCGCGCCTGGAGAACTCGCGCAAGCCTGACGTAATCCGCGAAAAACTGGTACAGTTGCTTGGCGATGTGCCGCGCATTGAGCTTTTCGCCCGCCAGTCGTCACATGGTTTCGACGTCTGGGGCAACCAGTGCGATGGCCCGGCGGTACAATTATTGCCTGGCTGCGCGATCAACGTCGTAAACGTGGAGGCTGCTTAATCCTTTCCTTCCATCCACCTCTCAAACTTAGACGGGGAGAACGGCACCAGATCAGTGTGCTCCCCGTTAATCCAGGCATCAACCATATCGGCCCACAGCTGCAACATATAGGCGCGCTGCCGGGCATACTCCGCTTTGTTGTACACCGCGCGCACGCCCTTCTGTTCATGTGCCTGTGCCTTCTCGATCCAGTCTGAAGGATAATCCGCTTCGTGCAGCAATGTGCTGGCCGTCCGGCGAAGGTCATGCACCGTGAAGTCCTGAATTTTCTCGCCGTCTTTGTTTATGGTCTCCACGGTCCGGTCGATAAGGGAGTTCAGCGCGGCGTTCGATAATGGCTTGCGGAAGTTGTAGCGCCCGGGAACAAGGTATTCGCTGCCACCAGCACACATCTGCAGGCCAATCAGTAAATCCTGCGCCTGCTTCGGCAGATAAATCACATGTGCCCGCCTGGCCTTCATTCGGTCGGCTGGTATTGTCCATGTCCAGTTCTTGAAATCTATCTCTGACCACGTCGCGTAAGTGAATTCGCTTTTTCGAACGAGCGTCAGCAGTACCAGCTTCAGCGCCATCTTCATTGTGCCCATCGCGCCGACGTCATCCAGCGCCCGGAAGAATATGCCGATCTCCTCAGGCGACAGCGTGCGCTCACGCGGCTTAAACATGGCAATGGATGATGGCTTAATGTCGGCCGCCGGATTGAACAGGCCGTGACCGCGATCGTTGGCGTACCGGTACACACTGCTGATTATCTCCCTGACCTGAATCGCCGTCGCCCGGCCACCACGCTCAACGATACGATCGCAAAGGTCGCGCACCACTCTGGTGGTTATCTCAGTCATCATTTTGTTGCCGAGCGCCGGGAGGATATCCCTGTCGATCACTGCCTGCTTCATGGCGCGGGTACTGTCTGCTAGGGTGACGTGCTTCATGTAGGCGTCGGTATATACCGAGAATGTTTCGGCCCCGGCGATCTGCCTGATACCGTCACGTTTAGCCGCAGCAGGTGACTGGCCTGCCTTCAGCAACTTTTTGGCAGCAATGAGTTCCTCGCGCGCTTCCGCCAGGCTGATACCGTCACGGCCATACTGGCCGATCACCAGCGTTTCCCGGCGGCCGTTAATGCGGTAGTCGTAGCGGAACGAGACAGAGCCTGACGTGAGCACGGCGACATACAGCCCGTCACGGTCGGAAACTTTATACAGTTTCTCCTGCGGTTTCAGGTTTTTCAGTTTGGTATCGGTAAGCACAATTCACCCGTAATGCGTCCATTTTTTGTCGGTATGAGAGTATACCTTTCGGGTAATACCGTCATCTGTACCGTCGAAAAATGTGGTGTAGAGTGAATAGATATGAGTAGATATAAACAAAAACCCTCTGCGATTACAGAGGGTTAGAGGGGTTACTGAATAGATATGATGTGCTATGAACTAGCTATACATCATTCCCACTCGATCGTAGCCGGTGGCTTACCGCTGATGTCATACACCACGCGGGAAATACCGTTCACTTCGTTGATGATGCGGTTAGACACACGGCCCAGGAAGTCATACGGCAGGTGCGCCCAGTGCGCGGTCATGAAGTCGATGGTTTCCACCGCACGCAGGGAAACAACCCAGTCGTACTTACGGCCATCGCCCATCACGCCGACGGAGCGAACTGGCAGGAACACGGTGAACGCCTGGCTCACTTTGTTATACAGGTCAGCTTTGTGCAGCTCTTCGATGAAGATAGCATCCGCGCGACGCAGCAGGTCGCAGTACTCTTTCTTCACTTCGCCCAGCACACGCACGCCCAGACCCGGCCCCGGGAACGGGTGACGGTAGAGCATGTCGTACGGCAGACCCAGTTCCAGACCGATCTTACGCACTTCGTCTTTGAACAGCTCACGCAGCGGTTCAACCAGACCCATCTTCATCTCTTTCGGCAGGCCGCCCACGTTGTGGTGAGATTTGATGACGTGTGCTTTACCGGTTGCGGATGCCGCAGACTCGATCACGTCAGGGTAGATTGTGCCCTGTGCCAGCCACTTCACGTCTTCCAGCTTCAGCGCTTCTTCGTCGAACACTTCCACGAAGACGCGGCCGATGATCTTACGTTTGGCTTCCGGATCGTTGACACCGGCCAGCGCGTCCAGGAAGCGCTGTTCGCCTTCCACGTGAACGATGTTCAGACCGAAGTGGTCACCAAACATGTCCATGACCTGCTGGGCTTCATTCAGACGCAGCAGACCGTTGTCCACGAATACGCAGGTCAGGTTTTTACCGATAGCGCGGTGCAGCAGCATCGCGGTTACGGAGGAGTCAACGCCACCGGACAGGCCGAGAATGACTTTGTCATCGCCAACCTGCTGACGGATGCGCTCAACGGCGTCGTCGATGATTTTAGCCGGGGTCCACAGCGCTTCACACTGGCAGATATCGCGCACGAAGCGCTCCAGCATGCGCATACCCTGACGGGTGTGGGTCACTTCCGGGTGGAACTGCACGCCGTAGAAGCGTTTCTCTTCGTTCGCCATAATCGCGAACGGGCAGCTTTCGGTGCTGGCAACGGTCACGAAGTCGGACGGGATAGCGGTCACTTTATCGCCGTGGCTCATCCACACGTCCAGCAGCGGTTTGCCGTCTGCGGTCAGGGAGTCTTCGATACCGCGCACCAGCGCGCTGTCGTTCACCACTTCAACCTGTGCGTAGCCAAACTCACGCTCGTTGGAGCCTTCTACGTGGCCGCCCAGCTGCATTGCCATGGTCTGCATACCGTAGCAGACGCCGAATACCGGCACGCCCGCTTCGAAAACATACTGCGGCGCACGCGGGCTGTTCTCTTCGGTGGTGCTTTCCGGGCCGCCGGACAGGATAATGCCGCTAGGATTGAATTCGCGAATCTGTGCTTCCGTGACATCCCACGCCCACAGTTCACAGTAAACGCCCAGTTCACGCACGCGACGCGCCACCAGCTGAGTGTACTGAGAACCAAAGTCCAGGATGAGAATGCGATGTTTATGAATGTTTTCCGTCATTGACGCTAATTCCGAGGCAAGTGAAACAAAAACAGAGCGCCCGGCATGAGCCGGGCGCGGAAACTTATCAGGAGCCCAGACGGTAGTTCGGGGACTCTTTGGTGATCGTCACGTCGTGAACGTGGCTCTCCTGGATACCCGCACCGCTGATGCGTACGAATTCCGCTTTAGTACGCAGCAGGTCAATGGTACCACAGCCGGTCAGACCCATACAGGAGCGCAGGCCGCCCATCTGCTGGTGAATGATCTCTTTCAGACGGCCTTTGTAGGCAACGCGCCCTTCGATACCTTCCGGCACCAGTTTGTCAGCAGCGTTATCGGTCTGGAAGTAACGGTCAGAAGAACCTTTGGACATCGCGCCCAGAGAGCCCATACCACGGTAAGATTTGTAAGAACGGCCCTGGTAGAGTTCGATTTCACCCGGGGATTCTTCAGTCCCTGCCAGCATGGAGCCAACCATCACCGCGGAAGCACCTGCGGCGATCGCTTTAGCGATGTCGCCAGAGAAGCGGATACCGCCGTCTGCGATGACCGGAATACCGGTGCCTTCCAGCGCTTCAACCGCGTCAGAAACCGCAGTGATCTGTGGAACACCTACACCGGTCACGATACGGGTTGTACAGATGGAGCCTGGGCCGATACCCACTTTCACCGCGCTGCAACCTGCGTCAGCCAGCGCGCGAGCACCTGCGCCCGTCGCCACGTTACCGCCGATGATCTGCAGATCAGGATATTTCGCACGGGTGTCGCGAATACGCTGCAGAACGCCTTCGGAGTGGCCGTGGGAGGAGTCAATCAGCAGCACGTCAACGCCTGCGGCAACCAGCGCATCAACACGCTCTTCGTTACCGGCACCTGCGCCAACCGCAGCGCCAACGCGCAGACGGCCATGCTCGTCTTTACAGGCGTTAGGTTTACGTTCTGCTTTCTGGAAGTCTTTAACGGTGATCATACCGCGCAGGTGGAAGTTCGCATCCACAACCAGCGCTTTCTCAACGCGTTTTTCGTGCATTTTTGCGAAGACGACATCACGCGCTTCACCTTCACGCACGGTCACCAGACGCTCTTTTGGCGTCATATATACGCTAACCGGCTGGTTCAGGTCGGTCACGAAACGCACGTCACGGCCGGTGATGATACCCACCAGCTCGTTCTCTTCGGTCACCACCGGGTAACCGGCAAAGCCGTTACGTTCGGTCAGGGCTTTCACTTCGTGCAGGGTGGTGGTTGGCAGAACGGTCTGTGGATCGGATACGATGCCGGATTCATGCTTCTTCACGCGGCGAACTTCTTCCGCCTGACGCTCGATAGACATGTTTTTGTGAATAAAGCCAATGCCACCTTCCTGTGCCAAGGCAATAGCCAGGCGCGCTTCAGTCACGGTGTCCATTGCCGCAGAGAGCATAGGAATGTTCAGGCGAATGGTTTTCGTCAACTGCGTGCTGAGATCGGCAGTATTCGGCAGAACGGTGGAGTGAGCGGGAACGAGGAGGACGTCGTCAAACGTCAGTGCTTCTTTAGCGATACGTAGCATGGGCAATATCTCTGACCTGGGTGGTTAAATATTGCCGTGGCATTATACAGAGCGTAACCGATTGCATCCACACTTTTTTATAAAAAAACCTTGCACTCCCCTCTCAGCAGGTTACTATCGACTGAATAACTTGCTGATTTAGAATTTGATCCCGCTCACATGTTATCCTCTCAATCCCCCTCAATTTATACTGTCAGCCGCCTGAATCAGACGGTGCGTTTGCTGCTTGAGCAGGAAATGGGGCAGGTCTGGATCAGCGGCGAGATCTCTAACTTCACACAGCCCGCTTCCGGCCACTGGTACTTTACTTTAAAAGACGACACCGCCCAGGTGCGCTGTGCCATGTTCCGCAACAGCAACCGCCGCGTGACGTTTCGTCCTCAGCATGGCCAGCAGGTGCTGGTGCGCGCCAATATTACGCTGTATGAACCGCGCGGCGACTACCAGATCATCGTCGAGAGCATGCAACCTGCGGGCGAAGGCTTACTCCAGCAGAAGTATGAACAGCTTAAGGCTGCGCTTTCGCAAGAGGGGTTGTTCGACCAGCAGTATAAAAAGCCCCTGCCCTCACCAGCCCACTGCGTTGGGGTAATCACTTCGAAAACCGGTGCCGCGCTGCACGATATTTTGCACGTCCTCAAGCGTCGCGATCCTTCCCTGCCCGTTATCATCTACCCGACCGCTGTTCAGGGTGACGATGCACCAGGCCAGATTGTGCGTGCCATTGAGCTGGCGAACGCGCGTCAGGAGTGCGACGTATTAATCGTTGGGCGTGGCGGCGGCTCGCTGGAAGATTTGTGGAGCTTCAACGACGAGCGCGTGGCACGGGCGATTTTTGCGAGTGCTATTCCCATCGTGAGTGCGGTCGGGCATGAAACGGATGTGACGATAGCCGATTTCGTTGCGGATTTACGCGCGCCTACGCCGTCTGCTGCGGCGGAAGTGGTGAGCCGCAATCAGCTGGAGCTGCTGCGTCAGATCCAGAACGGCCAGCAGCGCCTGGAGATGGCGATGGACTACTTCCTCGCTAACCGTACCCGCCGCTTTACCCAGCTTCATCACCGCCTGCAGCAGCAGCATCCACAGCTTCGCCTTGCGCGTCAGCAAACCGTGCTGGAGCGTCTGCGCCAGCGGATGAACTTCGCGCTGGATAATCAGCTCAAGCGCGCGATGTCGCGTCAGCAGCGCGTGACGCAGCGCCTGAACCAGCAAAACCCGCAGCCGAAAATTTACCGCGCACAAACGCGCATTCAGCAGCTGGAGTATCGTCTGGCAGAAACTGTCCGGGCACGACTTAGCACCACCCGCGAACGCTTTGGCAATGCGGTGACCCATCTTGAAGCGGTTAGCCCACTTACTACCCTGGCACGCGGCTATAGCGTTACCACCGCCACTGACGGCAAAGTGCTGAAGCAAACCAAACAGGTGAAAGCCGGAGACGTGCTGACCACCCGTCTGTCGGACGGCTGGGTGGAAAGCGAAGTGAAAGCCATTACCCCTGCTAAAAAGACGCGTCAGCGAAAAAACGGATAATTCTTCGCCGGTTAGAAACTATACTGCTGCTATTCCCTTTTTTAATAAGGAGAGCAGCATGTCACATCTTCAGAGCGTGATCCCCCCCTATATTCTTCGTCGTATTATCGAAAGCGGTTCAGAGCCGCAGCAGCGCTGCGCCCGCCAGACTTTAACCCATGTTCAGACGCTGATGGCCCACATGCCCGGTAAACCAGCCGCGCCGCACGTGAGCAAAGCCGGACAGCTGGAGCGTGATATCTACGATGCGAAACAGACCCAGGAGCTGCCAGGCACGCAGGTGCGCTATGAAGGCCAGCCGTCCAATGGGGATGTGGCCGTCGATGAAGCCTATGACTATTTAGGCATCACTCACGATTTCTTCTGGAAAGAATACCAGCGTGACTCGCTCGATAATAAAGGGCTGATCCTCACCGGCACCGTGCATTATGGCCGGGAATACCAGAACGCCTTCTGGAACGGTCAGCAGATGGTCTTTGGCGATGGCGACGGGGAAATATTTAACCGTTTTACCATTGCCATCGACGTTGTGGCGCATGAACTCAGCCATGGCGTTACCGAGACCGAAGCCGGGCTGATCTATTTTGAACAATCGGGTGCGCTGAATGAGTCCCTGTCGGACGTGTTTGGCTCGCTGGTTAAACAGTATCACCTGAAGCAAACCGCCGACCAGGCCGACTGGCTGATTGGCGAAGGTCTGCTGGCGAAAGGGATTAACGGCAAAGGGCTGCGCTCCATGTCGGAGCCGGGCACCGCCTATGATGATCCTCTGCTCGGTAAAGATCCGCAACCGGCGCACATGAAGGATTTCATCAAAACGCGTGAAGATAACGGCGGCGTCCACCTGAACTCCGGCATTCCCAACCGGGCGTTTTATCTGGCCGCAACGGCAATCGGCGGCTATGCCTGGGAAAAAGCGGGTTATGCCTGGTACGACACAGTTTGCGATCGCAATCTGCCACAAGATGCGGATTTTGATGCCTTTGCAAAACTGACGATAGCCCACGGCGAAAAGCGCTCGGGCAGCGACGTTGGGGCGGCGATAAGACAAGCCTGGGAACAGGTGGGAGTGCTGTAAATGCAGGTTCCGGAACTGACGGATGACGCCGTGGTTGAGCTGGCCCGGGAAGGCGGCGTCGCTTTTATTCCCAAGCTGAGCGGCCAGCGCACCATCACGCTCTCATCTCTCAATGAGGCGCAGCGTCAGCGCGTGGTGAGTATTCTGGAGCAGGCCATTCCGCGTGGGCAACCGCCTGGTCAGACGTCGTCACCAGGCAGCGGTGACCAGCGTTATTTTCGTATCCAGATCTTCTGGACCCGGCACAATGAAGCGCAGTATACCGATATTATTGTGCTGGTACCGGAGCAGGAAGCGCCCGAATCGCTGGTTGAACTCTGGCAGAAAGGCGAAGGCTGCGTGTGTGATTAAGCCCCGACAGGGACGAACTCCACGCGTTTTTTAGAGATCAGGCCGTGGCCGTTCTGGCAGAAATAGTCCACCGCACCGCAGGCCTTTAATACCTGGAGTGGCTGATGGCACTCCGGGCAGCGGGCTTCGAGCGCAATATCTTTATGACAGTGTTCGCAGTAAGCCACGCCGTTTTGCGGCTCCAGCTCGGTATGGCAGGTTGGACAGGCGATCGACATAGTAACTCCTTAAGCAGGTTGCCGGGGCGAAGCGGTCGCCCCGGCAGATCGATTATACCGCCTCAGTGGCAGGTTTCGTCCGGGCATTTTCCAGCATGCGACGAACCGGCACAATGAGAACGATCAGTACCGCAGCACAAATCAGCAGCGCGATGGAGCAACGCGCGAAGAGATCTGGCAGCATATCCAGCTGGTCGGCCTTCACGTGGCCGCCAATCAGACCGGCAGCCAGGTTACCCAACGCACTTGCGCAGAACCACAGCCCCATCATCTGGCCGCGCATTCTTTCTGGTGCCAGCAGGGTCATGGTGGCCAGACCAATCGGGCTCAGACACAGCTCACCCAGCGTCAGCATCAAAATACTGCCTACCAGCCAGAACGGCGAAACGCCTGCCCCGCCGTTGCTCAGCACATTCTGCGCCGCCAGCATCATCAGGCCAAAGCCCGCCGCCGCACAGAGAATACCGATAACAAACTTGGTGATACTGCTCGGGCGAATGTTCATGGTGGCAAGCTTCGGCCACGCCCAGCTGAATACCGGTGCCAGCAGAATGATGAACAGGGCGTTGATCGACTGGAACCATACGGCCGGAATTTCGAAATCACCGATCATGCGATTGGTGTAGTCGTTGGCAAACAGGTTAAAGGACGTCGGTTTCTGTTCAAACGCGGACCAGAAGAACGCAGCGGAAACCAGCAGGATAAAGCAGACCAGCAGTCTGGCGCGCTCTTTACGGGTCAGGCCGGCGAAGATGAACAGATAAATAAAGTAGAGCGCAACGGATGCCGCAATCACATAGACCAGCATACTGGCCACCGCGACCGGGTTAATCACAATGACCCCCTGGGCGATCAGCGTGACGAGAATCGCCACCCCTACCGCCAGCGCCAGCAGCCACGCGCCCACGCCGTTGCGTTTGACCACCGGGCTGTTCCAGGTGGAATCGAGGCCCACTTCGCTGTCGTAGCGCTTCATGGACGGGACAGCAAACACGCGGAAGATAATCAGCGCCACCAGCATCCCGATGCCGCCAATACCAAAGCCCCAGTGCCAGCCGTGGGTTTTAATCAACCAGCCGGAAATCAGCGGCGCAATGAACGAGCCCATGTTGATGCCCATATAGAACAGCGAGAATCCGCCGTCACGACGCGCATCGCCTTTTTTATACAGCGTGCCGACCATCACGGAGATACAGGTCTTGAACAGGCCCGATCCCAGCACAATAAACATCAGGCCGATAAAGAACAGGTTGTTCCCCATCACCGCCGAGAGCGCAATCGACAGGTGGCCGAGCGCAATCAGAATCGAACCGTACCAGACGGCTCGCTGCTGGCCGAGCCAGTTATCGGCCAGCCAGCCACCCGGCAGCGCGGCCAGGTACATGGTACCGGCGAAGATACCGACAATCGCCGAGGCGTTTTCACGCGCCAGCCCCATGCCGCCGTCATAGACGGTGGCGGCCATAAAGAGGATCAGTAACGGACGAATGCCGTAAAACGAGAAACGCTCCCACATCTCGGTAAAGAACAGCGAACCGAGCGGATAAGGATGGCCGAAGAACGTTCGGCTTTCTTTTTGATTAACAGAGGATTGCATAATTCTCCCAAAAGGTATGTCGTTGTGCTGAAAGCACCGCGCGTACGCCGGCCAGTTACGTATCTGACCGATTTTTTACATGCGGCGAAAAATGAGTTAACCATTTGATAACCAGGCGCTAGTTTTGTCTAGTACCAGACCCTGGACTTTAAGATGAAAATTCGACGATTGTCTACTTTCTTAGATTTAAACATGGTTAAAAGCGAATAGTGATTGACATCACACAGGGAAGGCAGGCGTTTTGTATGAGCGAAAAAAACCCGCGACAGGCGCGGGTTTTTGTAAGATCGCAAAGCTTATTTGCTTTTCTTAATGTGCTTAATCAAACGCTTACGCTTACGCATCTGGTTTGGCGTCAGGGTGTTGCGCTTGTTGGCAAACGGGTTATCCCCTTCCTTGAACTGGATACGGATAGGAGTGCCCATCACGTCCAGCGATTTACGGAAGTAGTTCATCAGATAACGCTTGTAGGAATCCGGCAGGTCTTTCACCTGGTTGCCGTGAATCACCACGATTGGCGGGTTATAACCACCGGCGTGGGCGTATTTGAGCTTCACGCGACGGCCACGCACCAGCGGCGGCTGATGGTCTTCTGCTGCCATGTTCATGATGCGGGTCAGCATAGCGGTGCTCTGACGACGGGTGGAGCTGTCATACGCTTCACGCACGGAGTCGAACAGGTTACCCACACCGCTGCCGTGCAGCGCAGAGATAAAGTGCACGCGAGCAAAGTCGATGAAGCCCAGACGGAAGTCCAGCGTCTCTTTCACCTGCTCACGAACTTCATTGCTCAGGCCATCCCATTTGTTCACCACGATAACCAGTGAGCGCCCACTATTGAGGATAAAGCCGAGCAGCGACAAGTCCTGATCGGAGATACCTTCACGCGCATCGATAACCAGCAGCACAACGTTGGCATCTTCAATCGCCTGCAGGGTTTTAATGACGGAGAATTTCTCCACCACATCGGTGATTTTTCCGCGCTTACGCACGCCCGCGGTGTCGATGAGCACATACTCACGCTCATCACGCTCCATCGGGATGTAGATGCTGTCGCGGGTGGTGCCCGGCATGTCGTATACCACCACACGCTCTTCGCCCAGAATACGGTTAGTGAGCGTAGACTTACCTACGTTTGGACGCCCCACAATGGCCAACTTAATCGGCAGATCCTGCGGGTTGAATGTCTCTTCAGGCTCTTCTTCTTCGCCTTCTTCACCGTCTTCGAACTGCGCCCAGTATGCCGCGTCTTCGTCCACCTCTTCCGGCGGGTTCACTTCGTCAACCCACGGCAGCAGAACGGTTTCCAGCAGGCTGGTCACGCCGCGGCCATGCGATGCGGCGATCGGGTAGATATCACCCAGACCTAAAGACCAGAAATCGGCGATCGCCTGATCGGCATCGATACCATCAGTTTTGTTCGCCACCAGGAAGGTCGGTTTTTCACGCGAACGCAGATGTTTAGCAATGGCGGAATCCGCAGGCATCAGGCCAGCACGGGCATCCACCATAAACAGCACCACGTCTGCCTCTTCGATGGCCAGCAGAGACTGCTCCGCCATACGGGTTTCAACGCCGTCTTCTGTCCCGTCGATACCACCGGTATCGATACAGATGAACTCGCGTCCTTCCACCTCTGCACGACCGTACTTACGGTCACGCGTCAGCCCCGGGAAATCCGCAACCAGCGCATCACGGGTGCGTGTTAAACGGTTAAAAAGAGTGGATTTTCCAACGTTAGGGCGCCCGACAAGCGCGACCACAGGTACCATGTTTGAAGCCTCATAAAATTCAAAATAACGTCGCTTTCGCAGCGTTTTTAAAAATGTCAAAACGGCTCCTGAGTGAACAGGAGCCGTTTAGTATACTACAACCGCCGGGTAATTAACGCGTGATCGCGTACAGCGTGCCGTCTTTTGCCTGAATCAGCAGTTTACCGTCAGCCACAACCGGGTCGGTGAGGAAGCCAGAGCTGTCGACTTTTTGCTGCGCAGTAAAGCGGCCCGTCTCCGGATCGATCCAGTGCATGTAGCCTTCGCTATCACCCACCACCAGGCTACCGTTGTACAGCGCCGGTGCGGTCAGCAGACGGTGCAGCAGATCGCTTTGCGTCCACAGCGTCACGCCGCCATCGGTGCTCAGCGCCAGCAGACGGTCGTTCTGGTCAACCATATAGATGCGGTTACCATCAACAATGAAATCATTCACTGAGCCCAGTTCACGTTTCCACATGATCTGGCCACTGCGCAGATCCAGCGCGGTCAGGTTGCCGTTATACGCCAGCGCATAAACCACACCGTTGACGATAACAGGCGTCGTGTCGACGTCGTTCAGACGGTCGATTTCAGTTGACCCCGTCGCCTGAGAGATACGCTGCTGCCAGATCATCTGACCTTGCTGCATCAGCACCGCGCTCACGCGACCGTTATCACCACCCACAATGGCAGCACCAAAGGCTGTCGCCGGGGCAGATTCGCCGCGCAGGGAGAGTGATGGCATATCCAGGTTGACGGTCCACTTCACCAGACCATCGGCTTCGTTCAGCGCCTGCAGCTGGCCGTTGCTGGTGTGGATCAGCACCAGGCCGTCGCTCACCACCGGACGAGACAGAGACTCACCGGCAACCGTGGTTTGCCAGGCAACAGAGCCGTCGCTGGTGTTCAGGGCATAGACCTGTGCTTTTTCGCTTCCCACGTATACATGACCACCGGCAACGGTCAGGCCGCCAGACAGCAGTGCAGGTTTACGGGAGAACCAGCCGTCTTTTTCCGCCAGGTTAACGGACCACACTTCTTTTCCGTCATCGGCGTTAAGCGCTTTTACGGTACCTTTACGGTCAGCCGCATAGATAACGCTGTCAGCAAAAGCCGGGTGCAGGTTGGAATAGAAATCACCAATTCCATCCCCCACGGAAGTACTCCACGCGGTTGACGGGGTAAACTGGTTTTCAACCGTCGGCAGCGGGGACATTTTCACAACGTCTTCTTCGCCACTGAACAGTGAACAGCCACTCAATAACGTAACAGAAAGCAGTCCTGGCAGAAGTAATTTACGCAATTGCATCGGGTCCCTCTCAGACGGACAAATTATTTATTTTCATCTGCATCATTTCGCTCAGCGCAGGGGATGCATTGCTATCTACACCGGCTTGCCACGCTTTACGCGCGCCCGCTTTATCACCTTTGCTCAGCAGTGCTTCACCGCGCAGATCGGCAACGATGGCAGCAAAACCTTCGCCTTTGATGGTATCGAGCGTTTTCAGCGCTTCATCAGCTTTTTTCTGCTGAACCTGGATACGGGCCAGGCGCAGATTGATAACCGCTTTCAGGTTGTCATCGCTGGCGGCCGCAAGCCCCTGCGACAGCTGGGCAGCCGCTTTATCCAGTTCGTTCTTGTCGATGTACTGCTGAGCCACTTCCAGCGCGGCCAGCGCACCGTAGGTGTTTTTGTTGTCAGCGGCAAATTTCTCTGCTGCCGTCAGCGTTTGCGGCTGATCGGCACGAATTGCGCTCACGGTATTTTCATAGGACAGAGACGCGCCGCGCGCGGAATCCGCCTGATGATTGTTCCAGTAGCGCCAGCCGATCAATGCACCTACACCTAAAATCACCCCAACAACCAGCGCTTTGCCGTTTTCAGCAAAGAAGCGTTTGATCGCGTCGACCTGGTCGTGTTCGTTCTCGTAAATTTCCACGCAGTCCCTCTCCTTAGCCCAATAGAGTGCGCAAGTGCGCCGCAACGCCGTCCTGCGTTACCGTTGTCTGCTCACCAGAGCGCAGGTCTTTCACTACCACTTCGCCGTTGGCCACTTCGGACTCACCCAGCACCAGTGCAATACTTGCGCCCCACTTATCGGCACGAGCAAACTGTTTTTTGAAGTTGCCGCCGCCATGGTTGGTCATCAGCTTAACCTCAGGCAGTGCATCGCGCACGCGTTCAGCAAGCTGCATCGCCGCAGACTGCGTTTCCGCGCCTGAGGCCACCAGGTATATATCGACAACGGAATCTGCTTTAAATTCCGGATTAACTGCCTGAACCAGCAAAACAAGTCGCTCAAGGCCCATTGCGAAGCCAACCGCAGGCGCGGCACGGCCGCCAAGCTGCTCAACCAGACCGTCATAACGGCCGCCAGCACACACGGTGCCCTGCGAACCGAGGCTGGTGGTAACCCACTCAAACACGGTACGGTTATAGTAGTCCAGACCGCGCACCAGGCGCTGATTAACGGTATAGGCAATGCCTGCTGCTTCGAGCAGTTTGCAAAGACCAGCAAAGTGTTCGCGAGACTCGTCGTCCAGGTAATCGCCTAATGCAGGCGCATCGTTCAGCAGCGCCTGCACGTCCGGATTTTTGGAATCAAGCACGCGCAGCGGGTTGCTGTACATGCGACGTTTGCAGTCTTCGTCCAGCTTCTCTTTGTGCTCTTCAAGGAACGCCACCAGCGCATCGCGGTAGTTAGCACGCGCTTCCAGAGAGCCGATAGAGTTCAGCTCCAGAGAGACGTGCTCGGAGATGCCCAGCGCACGCCACCAGCGGGCGGTCAGCATGATCAGCTCGGCGTCAATGTCGGGACCTTGCAGGCCAAACACTTCCACACCCAGCTGGTTGAACTGGCGATAACGACCTTTCTGCGGACGTTCGTGGCGGAACATCGGGCCGATATACCACAGGCGCTGCTCCTGATTGTACAGGAGACCATGTTCGATGCCGGCGCGTACGCAGCCCGCCGTACCTTCAGGACGCAGCGTCAGGCTGTCGCCGTTGCGGTCCTCAAAGGTGTACATCTCTTTTTCAACCACGTCGGTCACTTCGCCGATCGCGCGTTTGAATAACGGGGTCTGCTCTACAATCGGCAAACGGATTTCGCTGTAACCGTAGCTGCCGAGCACCTGTTTCAGTGTGCCTTCAATGCGCTGCCAGATGGCGGTTTCGCCAGGCAGATAATCGTTCATGCCGCGGATGGCTTGAATGTTTTTTGCCACGTTTATTCTCTTTCTATATACAAAAAAGAACCCAAAGAATGGGTTCAATCATACATGGGAAGCACTTCGCTTCCCATCACGTTATTTTTCAACCTGCTGAACGCTGATGCGCTGCGCTTCGTCCATCATCGACGCTTTGGCACGAATGCGCGCTTCAAGCTGGTCGATCATATCACTATTATCCAGACGATCTTTACGAACGCCATCTTCATAGAGACCACTTTTCTTGTTACCGCCGGTGACGCCCAGCGTTGACACCAGCGCTTCACCCGGACCATTCACCACACAACCGATGATGGAGACGTCCATTGGGGTGATGATGTCTTCAAGACGCTGCTCCAGTGCGTTCACGGTTCCGATGACGTCAAACTCCTGACGTGAACAGGTTGGACAGGCAATGAAGTTGATCCCACGTGCGCGGATACGCAGTGATTTCAGGATGTCGAAGCCAACTTTGATCTCTTCGACCGGATCGGCCGCCAGCGAAACGCGCAAGGTGTCGCCGATCCCTTCCGAGAGCAGCAGACCCAGGCCAATGGCTGATTTGACAGAGCCACTGCGCAGGCCACCCGCTTCGGTGATCCCAAGGTGCAGGGGCTGATCGATCTGCTTCGCCAGCAGACGATACGACTCTACCGCCAGGAAGACATCAGAGGCTTTTACGCTGACTTTGAACTGATCGAAGTTAAGACGATCCAGATGATCAACGTGACGCATCGCGGATTCAAGCAGCGCCTGCGGCGTGGGTTCGCCGTACTTTTCCTGCAGATCTTTTTCCAGAGAACCGGCGTTCACGCCGATACGGATGGGGATGTTCTTATCGCGTGCGCAGTCCACCACCATGCGGATACGCTCTTTGTTACCGATGTTGCCTGGGTTAATACGCAGGCAGTCGACGCCGTATTCGGCAACTTTAAGCGCAATGCGGTAGTCGAAGTGGATGTCTGCAACCAGCGGCACACTGACCTGCTGTTTGATCAGTTTGAACGCCTCTGCGGCGTCCATGGTTGGCACGGAGACGCGAACAATGTCCGCGCCTACGCGTTCTAAGGCTTTGATTTGGTTGACCGTCGCTTCCACATCCGTGGTGCGCGTATTGGTCATCGACTGGACGGCGATAGGCGCCCCATCGCCGATTGGCACATTCCCAACGTAAATCCGTTTTGATTTTCTACGTTGAATCGGAGCCTGGTTATGCATGAAAAATCTCCCGCGTAGCCCGTCTGTTACTGTGCTGCTGATTGTTCGGCATTAACGGTAAGACGTGCAACCTGGTTAGTTCTGATAAAGCGGCTCAGATCGACAGGTTTTCCTTGATACTGGATCTGTACCGCTGCCGGAGCGCCGATTTTAAGTTTATACGGTGCCTGACCGGTTAGGTTTAACGTGCCATCTTTACGCTGCAGGCCGCTGAACAGTTTTTTACCTGTTGCGTCAGTGACTTCTAACCAGCAGTCTGCAGTGAAATTCATCACCAGCGCGTTAGGGTCAACCGCGGGCGTTGCGACACCGGCCTGATCGGTCGGCAGGGGGGCCGAGGTGTTCGCCGCCGGTGCGTTCGTTGCGGTATCCACAGGAGCCTGAGAAGGTGCAACCACCGCGTTTTGATCCTGCGCTGGAGCCTGCGTCTGAGGCGCTGACGTGTTAGCCGTTGCCGCTGGGGTCTGCGCAGCGTCGGTAGCTGGCGTATCGGTCGTCGCGGTTTGTGGCTCGCTGGTCGTTGCCGCGCTGTCGGTGCTCAGTGGCACGCTCTGCGCGTTACCGTTTCCGGCCTGGTTAAGTTCGGCAGAGGATTGATCGGCCATCGTGGTGATCTCTTCCTGCTGCGCCTTGTGGTTTTGCCACCACCATGCGCCGGTCAGACCGACCACCACAAACAGCACCAGCCAGGTGAAGCTCATCAGCCAGCCATCACGTTTTTTACGACGTTTGCCCAAAGAGAAGCTCTGCATCGGTGCAACTTTGGCTGCACGAACCGGTGCCTGCTTCTCCATCATTGGCAGTAATTCGTCTTCGGGGATGTGCACCAGTTTTGCGTAAGAGCGGATATACCCGCGCAAGAATGTTGAAGCCAGATCGGCAGGTGCCTTATCTTCTTCAATATCGCGAACCGTGGAAACCTTCAGGCACAAGCGTTCTGCAACGGCTTGCTGGCTGAGTCCGAGTTGTTCACGGGCGTTGCGAAGACGAACGCCAGTGGAGAGTGCTTCATGTTGGTCGTGAGTGGCTTCAGTATTCATTCGCTACAACTACTGGTACGTGAAAAATAAGGGTTCAGGTGCCGGTGAGTCACAATGCCACCCGCACCGCGAAACTTCTGGTCAGTTAACCTTGAACAGTCAGTATAAGACTGTCAGCCCGGAGATGACAGTGCGCCCTGCCCGTGAAGCTAAACTGTTGTTACGTCGTTACATACTGCCCGAAAGTCGTATGAAACGCACCGTAATTATTACTCAGTCATCACGAATCTGACTGATTATTCAGTAAGATTATGCTTCACGGCGCAATAATGCGCCGTGATTGCATAATAATCAAACAGCTTTGACCGCAATCGTCTCGCCCTGCATGCGTTTACGCAGGGTACGTTTGGTTCGGTCAATCACATCACCCGCCAGCTGACCGCATGCGGCATCGATATCATCACCACGGGTTTTACGCACGATGGTGGTGAAACCGTACTCCATCAACACCTTCGAGAAACGGTCGATACGGCTGTTCGAGCTGCGGCCATACGGCGCTCCCGGGAACGGGTTCCATGGGATCAGGTTGATTTTGCACGGCGTATCTTTCAGCAGTGCAGCCAGTTCATGCGCATGCTCGGTACCGTCGTTCACGTGGTCGAGCATCACGTACTCGATGGTTACGCGGCCCTGGTTGGCGTTGGATTTTTCCAGGTAGCGACGCACCGCCGCAAGGAAGGTTTCGATATTGTACTTTTTGTTGATCGGCACAATTTCGTCGCGGATTTCATCGTTTGGCGCATGCAGAGAGATGGCCAGCGCCACATCAATCATGTCGCCCAGCTTATCCAGAGCCGGAACCACGCCTGATGTAGAGAGCGTCACGCGACGTTTGGAGAGACCAAAACCGAAATCGTCCAGCATGATTTCCATTGCCGGAACCACGTTAGTCAGGTTCAGCAGCGGTTCACCCATCCCCATCATCACCACGTTGGTAATTGGGCGGGTTCCGGTCACTTTCGCCGCGCCAACGATTTTCGCGGCACGCCAGACCTGGCCAATGATTTCAGATACACGCAGGTTACGGTTAAAACCTTGCTGCGCGGTTGAGCAGAATTTGCACTCCAGCGCACAGCCAACCTGAGAAGAGACGCACAGCGTGGCGCGATCGTCTTCCGGGATATACACGGTTTCAACACGCTGATCGCCAACGGCAATCGCCCATTTGATGGTGCCATCTGAAGAGCGTTGTTCTTCCACTACTTCCGGTGCGCGGATTTCAGCCACTTCTTTGAGCTTGTTGCGCAGCACTTTGTTGATGTCAGTCATGTCATCAAAGTTGTCGCTGCAATAGTGGTACATCCATTTCATGACCTGATCGGCACGAAACGGCTTCTCGCCCAACTCTTTAAAGAACTCGCGCATCTGCTGACGGTTCAGATCCAGCAGGTTAATTTTTCCATTTTTATTTGGAACCGCAGGCGTGGCGACTTCGGAGGTATTCACTAATTCAGACATAATATTTTCCGGCCTCGTTGTTACACGTTATGGCCCATGGAGGGTTGAAAAGAAACGCCCCGGAAAGCGTTCTGCTCGTCCGGGGCGTTGCATTGTACAAAGTCTGGCGCAGGGATGCCACGTTTGCACGTGGCATTTACGAAAATAATGTGTAAACGAAACCGTTAAATTAACGGGTACGTGGACACACTTCGCCTTCTGCGAAGAAGAAAGCGATTTCGCGCGCTGCAGATTCAACAGAGTCAGAACCGTGGGTGCCGTTCTCGGTGAAGCTGTCAGCGTAGTCAGCGCGCAGCGTACCTGCCAGCGCGTTATCCGGGTTGGTTGCACCCAGCAGGTCACGGTGACGCTGTACCGCATTTTCGCCTTCCAGCACGGATACCACGATCGGGCCAGAGGTCATGAACTCAACCAGACCGTCAAAGAATGGGCGACCTTCATGCTCAGCGTAGAAACCGCGAGCCTGCTCAACGGTCAGATGCAGCATTTTGGTGCCAACGATCTTAAACCCTGCTGATTCAAAGCGAGCGAAGATGCTGCCAATAACGTTTTTTGCCACCGCGTTTGGTTTGATGATGGAAAAAGTACGTTCAATAGCCATTGATAACCTCTGTAAAATGTTCTGTTGTTTTTGCATACCTGAGTATGGTGTGGCGCGGATTATAAAGAGCAATAGCGCCATTGCCTATGGTTACACATAACATTTTTTTAAAATGAGACGAAGATTAGCAACAGGACAGATTTCGCATCCCGTAGTGATGGTGGAAACAGAGCGGGCACTGCTTTTCTTCATGCGTAAATGACCAGAACCGACGGCGGCACGTCTGGCAATTGGCCTCATATGCGGGCATGGTTACCGTTTTCGCTATTCCCTCTGTTTGTGTCACTTTTATCGCCGCATGCTGGCAAACCGCTTCACAACCACCGCAACCGGTGCAATATCCGGTTTCCCCCCTCAGACTGGCGTTCTCAAAACGAATCGCCTTTTCCTGACAGCTTCGCCAGCACGCCCCGCACAGCACGCACTTTCCGGCGTCGAGAGCGATCTCTGCCTCACTAAACGCGGGAAAAGCCCTTCGCAACTCACGCAGGCCAGGCATGACGCGACAGGCACGAACATCCTCGCGGGGAACGTGCATTAGCGCACGGCGGGCGAGATTCACCTCGTTGTGCGGGATGAGCTTAAATGCCCACGCCGCTTCACCGCGTCGGCGAAGCGTAAGATTAAGCCGGGCAAGCGCCAGCAGCCAGTCAGGATGGTGCTCCACCTCAATACTGATAAAACGAACGCGGTATTGCGCGTGCCACAGTAGCAGCTCATTCACTCCAGGTGCGCGTTCCGCAAACGGCCCGACAAGCGTATCTCCACGCAAAAAGCGTTTTCGCGGTACGATGCCGGTAATGGCTCCGGCTGGGCAGACAAACAGGCAGTCACCGCATTCAATACAACGGCTGTCATCAATCAGAACGCCCGAGTCCGTAAAAGTGAACGCCTGCACAGGGCAAGCGTCCGCACAGGCGTGGCAGGAGGCATGGCGGAAACGACGACGAACGCACGCATGCGTCACGTCCATCGCCGGGATAAGCGTTAATCCGGCCATCAGCCAATACTGAAGAAAACGAAGCGCAGCATCAGCTCACCCACAATCAGTAATGCGCTGCCCAGCAGCACCGGGCCTCGCGCGGCCTTCAGACCGCCCGCGGCAAAACACAGCATGCCCGCAACGGAAACGCACCAGCTCAGCAGATGCACCGTGCGCAGTTGCTCCAGCATCCGTAACGGAGCGTGAGGGAATGTCACAACGGTGTTGTCCATGGCTGTAATGTCGGCCAGCCAGACGGGCTGCATCACCAGACGCACAAGCACCAGCAGCGTAATAATCACAACCGCCGCGCGCAGGTTAATCCGGGAAGGCGCCCCAACGGCCACGCAGGCTGAGCCAATGATTCCCACCGAGCCGATGAACAGCACCAGCGTGTTGATGTGCTGCCAGGTAACAACCGACGTATGGATATAAATCTGCGCCATGCAGAACACGTCCACCAGCCCGACAAGACCCGCCACCGCCAGAAGCGGCTTCCAGCCTGGTTTTTTCGCGAACATCAGCAGCGTCGCAAGACCAAGCGCCGCAAGGTAAAGGCTGGCAAATACAATCTCACGGCTCAGCCAGGAGCTGGATACGTGGCGCAGCGCGTTGAGAGCATTGAGCGGGTAGCCCATATGCAGCGCCGAGGCGAGCAGCCCCAGGCAGGCCAGCACGAATGCCCCGGCAGCAGGCAGCAGCGCGTTACGCGGCGAAGCCTGCGCGTCTCCGAGCGCCAGCCAGAGCGTAACGCCTACCGATCCCTGAAGGAACAGGGTAAAAATCAGCAACGGTAACTCATGCATGACGTGTCCCCTCTTTCTCTGCGCCCTGATGTGCTTTGATCACCAGGTTCGGTTTGGTGATGGAGGAATCAGGCAATCCCTTCACGTCACAGACCACACCGTATTTCGCCCGAAGTTCATCAATCGGCCCGAATTTGATCGCTTCAAGGGGACAGGTTGCCACGCAGACAGGCTGTTCGCCTTTCGCCTGCAGATCCACGCAAAAATCGCATTTGGACATCTGCCCGGTCTGCTCGTTGAGCTGCGGCGCGCCATAGGGGCATGACCACGCACAATATCCACAGCCGACGCACTTATCCGTATCGACGCGCACGATGCCGTCACCCGGACGCTTATGCATCGCGGTGGTCGGGCAGTTTTTGGTGCAGACAGGATCCGCACAGTGGTTGCAGGAGACAGAAAGTGTGTAGGCAAAAACGTTATTGCTGACGCCACCCTGGCCAGTTGGGATGAAATTCCCGCCGTTGATTTCGTACACACGACGGAAACGACGCCCGGGTTCAAGGTTGTTTTTATCTTTGCACGCCACCTGGCAGGCCTTGCAGCCCGAGCAGCGGGATGAGTCGATATAGAAGCCCAGCTGTTTGTCGCTCACCGGCGCGTAGTGTTTAAACTGACTCATGCTTTTGCTACCTCCACCAGCATGGTTTGATGAGAATTCCCTTTCGCAAGTGCGGTAATGCGGGCGGAGCTGAGCACGTTCGCGCAGCCACCTTTATCAATGCCCCGCTCGTCCGGCTGCCACCAGGCGCCGGCCTGCATGGCAACAACGCCAGGCATGATGCGCGGCGTGACTTCGGCCGGGATTTCACATATCCCCCGTGCATTGTGAATACGCACGGTATCTCCCTGCGCAATACCGCGTTTTTGCGCGTCCTGTGGGTTAATCCATAACTTTTGCTGTTGAACCTCAATCAGCCATGGGTTGGCATACTGAGTGGAGTTGGCGCGGTTTTTCCCTTTCCAGGTAATGAGCTGTAACGGGAACGTCTTCGCCAGTTCATCCTCCGGTCCTTCATGGGCTGGCACGTAATGCGACAGCGCAGGGATTTCCGGGTGATGCATGTCGTAAAGACGCTTCGAGAAGATCTCAATTTTTCCGGATGGCGTCGGGAAGGGATGATTTTGCGGGTCGCGAATATTGTCCTCAAAAGCGACATACGGTGCGCTTTTGAAGAGATGTTGCCGCGTCTTTTGCAGCGTCGCGAAGTCAGGCAAGTTTTCCTCTGGCATCGCCAGGCGTGTCTGCTCCCATATGTGTTCAATCCACGCCTTTTCATCCCGCCCCTGGCTGAAGGCCGGTTCGATACCCAGCTTAGCGGCTACTTCGCGCAGCCAGTCATAGTCTGAACGGCGTTCAAATTCGGGTTTGATCAGCTTTTCCGAGAGGATCAGATAGCTTGCGGTCCCCCAGGTTTCACCGATATTCCAGCGTTCCATAAAGCTGGTTTCCGGCAGCAGAAGATCGGCATAGCGGGCACTCGGCGTCATGAAGAGATCGCTTGCAACGATGAACTGAATTTTCGACTCGTCTTCCAGTACCCGTGTCGCCTGGTGCAGATCGGGGTTCTGGTTAGCAAGATAGTTACCCGCCAGAGAAAACAGAATGCGGATATTACTGTCGAGCTTTTCAGCATCCTTCAGGCCGACATCCGGTGTGACCTGTGAGGCATCGTCAGCGGCCTGAACCCAGTTCATCACCGATATTTTTGCTTTGACCGGGTTATCCGGCATGTCAGGACCGACCGCAAATTTCCGGTTGGCACAACCACCATATCCTGCAGCCCACCCACCTTTTACGCCAACATTGCCCGTCAGCGTTGCCAGCAGCGTAGAGCCACGCGCGGTGCGTTCGCCGCAGTTGTGGCGCTGTGGACCCCAGCCCTGAATTAACGCGGCAGGTTTTGTTGTGGCATAGTCGCGTGCCAGCTGCCGGATGGTCTGCGCTGGCACATGGGTAATTTGCTCTGCCCATTCGGGAGTTTTCACCACTCCATCTTTCGCACCGGTCAGATAGGCGACAAGAGACTCGTTGGCGGGCACACCTTCAGGCATTGAGGCTTCATCGAAGCCCAGCGTATAGCGCTGAATAAATTCACGATCGTGCAGGTTTTCCGTGACGATAACGTACATCATCGCGTCCATCAGCGCGTTATCGGTCGTCGGTAATAAGGGGATCCATTGATCGGCAAGGGATGAAACGGTATCTGAGTAGCGTGGATCAACCACGATAAAACGCGTGCCGTTTTGCTTCATCCTCTGGAAATAGTGGTTGCTGTGACCAAAAATGGTCTCCGTTGGGTTATGACCCCAGAGGATCACCAGCCGGGTATCCTGCAGTGTATCCAGCGAACTGCCGCTGGCGGCGGTGCCGTAGGTGTAAGGCGTCGCGGCAGCTGTATTGCCCATACTGACCGAATGATAGCTTTCAAGGTATCCGCCGGTTAAGTTGAGCAAACGACGGACCATCTTATCCCCGGAAAAGGTGCCCCCGGAAACCGCCGTACCCACATGAACATAACGCGAGGCTGCGCCGTATTGTTGCGTGATCGTTTTTAACCGTTCGGCAATAAGCGTGGTAGCTTCATCCCACGAAATACGTTCAAATTTTCCTTCACCGCGCTTACCCACGCGTTTCATCGGATATTTTAAACGGTCAGGATGGTAAACAAATTTCCGATAAGCCCGGCCACGAACGCAGGCGCGCATCACCGGCATTTGCGGATCCAGCTCATTATCCGGGCGCGTGGAAATTCGGGTCACCACGCCATCGTTGACGTGGGCCCGAATATCACATTTCCCCCCGCAGTCAAATGTGCTGCAGGTCTGAATAATGTTTTCCGCAGGCTCGTCTTGTGCAGCGGTGCCTTCACTCGACTCTGCTTTGCCAACGCGGGCGACAAACGGCAGGGCAGCAAGCGCCGACCCAGCCTGGATAAACTGACGTCGGGATACAGCGGGTAAAAGGCCGTCTCCCTGGCTTTTTATTTTTGTCATTGCTCATTCCTTCAAATAAAAACGCATTCTCGTTTTTTCGCAGGAACGAACATTGATTATTATCAAGCTAATTAATAGGGAGTAGGGGTTAGCGGCTTAATTCAAAATTAAGCGTAGCCAATTTCCCGGCCTCATCCATGGCAACTAATTGATATTTACCGGGCAAAGATAACTGCATTGAAAAATTCCGATTTTTATGTTCAAGAGGCTCGCCATTTAAAAACCACCATCGCTGCCCTTCTCCCCCGCTGGTCGTGACGGAAATTGTCACATTATCCTCACCCGGAAGACGTTTAATGACCGCCCCCTCTCTGATACCTGAAATCATTAGCGGTGCCGCATTGTTATCATCCAGCGGTGGACAAACCGTTGAGGGTGCGGGAAGACGTGCCGCTCTTTTTTCCGCTGCCGGTAGCCACGGCTCCAGGGGCAGCGGCCAGACGTCCAGCACTTTCTCTGTGGCATCCGGGCAATCTGCCGCCACGCGTTTGCCGGTTTTATCCAGCCAGATCGGGAAACGGATCCCGCGGATGCCCTCCTGCTCCGGCAGCAACAGCGTCGGCGGCTCACTCCCTTCCAGCAGCCAGGTCGACAGGCGTCGACGGCAGTTTTCACTGCCCTCCGGCAAAGATTGCCCGCCAGGCCAGCAGATCACGCCTCGCCCGACGCTTTCCGGGCGCGGATCGCGTGGCAGGCGCGCTTCGTCTATCGTTGAGCGCGACTGAAGCAGGTTATTCACCTGATTTAACAGCGGCACGGCACTGGCAAAACCAAACTGTCCCGCCACGGGCGTGCCGTCCGGCCTTCCTGTCCAGATGCCAATCACGTAACGCGCATTCAGGCCAATGGCCCAGGCATCGCGATAGCCGTAGCTGGTGCCCGTTTTCCATGCCAGCGGCGCAACCTGCGGCAGTGAGTTATCCGGTAACGGTTGGGCTTCATTCGCCAGAATACGGCGAATAATCCAGGCCGAGCCGGGTGACAACAGCGGACGTTCAACCAGCGCATCACCTGGCTGTAAGCGCAGCCTTCCCGCTTTACCGTGGCGGGCAAAAGCGCTGTAGGCAGCAGTAATATCAGCCAGCCGCGCTCCCGCCCCGCCCAGGATCAACGACAGATTTGGCTGCGCCCCCGCAGGCAAAATAAGCGGCAACCCTGCGTTGCTGAGCATGCCGGCAAAACGCTTAGGCCCGTACGCCTCCAGCACCTGCACGGCAGGCAGGTTAAGGGAGCGCACCAGCGCTTCGCTCATGCTCACCGGCCCATGGAATCCGCTGTCAAAGTTACCGGGACGATAATCACCGGTTTTCCTGGGGACATCCTGAAGCAGTGAAGCGGGATGGATCAATCCATCGTCGAGCGCCATACCGTAGATAAAAGGTTTCAGTACCGATCCCGGGGATCGGATCGCATTCACCATATCCACATGGCTGAAGCGGGTGTCATCGTTAATATCCACCGAACCGACCCAGCCGCGCACTTTCATATTGGTATGATCCACGACGATCATCGCCAGTGAACTGCGCGCCGGCAGGCGGGATTTCCAGTTCATTGCCAGCTCTTCCAGCTGCCGTTGTAAGGCGGCATCCAGAGTGGTGACAATTTTGGTATCACGGCTTTTTCCCAGCATCATGCGTGCGAAGAGCGGCGCCAGCTGGGGCATCTGCCGGGGAGCCAGCCATACCGGCTCTTCACGGGATTCGTTAACCTGTCGGGCTGACCAGACGCCCTGCGTTACCATCCGGTCGAGCACTTTGTTGCGCGCCGCTTCCGCCCGCGCCGGCCAGCGGTCCGGGCGTAAACGGCTGGGGGCCTGAGGTAGCACCGCCAGCAGGGCCGCTTCGGAATAGCTGAGCTGTGATGGCGGTTTACCCAGATAGGTCCAGCTTGCAGCACCTATTCCCTGGAGCGTCCCGCCAAACGGGGCGCGGTTAAGGTAGAGGGTGAGGATCTCGCGCTTGGAGAGGTGCCATTCAAGCTGCATCGCCCGCCAGAGTTGACGAATTTTACCGCCAAAGGTGCGCGGATGCGGATCCAGCAGACGCGCAACCTGCATGGTCAGCGTGCTGCCCCCGGAGACAACCTTACCGGACGTCAGATCCTGCCAGGCGGCGCGCAGCACAGAGAAAGGATTCACGCCTGGATGCTCCCAGAACCAGCGATCTTCATACTGGATCAGGGCCTCAAGATAGCGAGGAGAGACCTCTTCAATCGTGACCGGATAACGCCAGATCCCTTCGCTGTCGGCAAAACGCCAGAGCGGCGTGCCCTTCTCATCGACCACCACCCGGGCGGGGTTAACCTCTTTCAGCGGCAACGGCCAGAGGCGGTCGGCGGCGACAATCAGCCCCCATAAAATGAGAAGCGCCCCCGCCAGCCACAGCCAGCGGGAGCGTATCAGACGTGCAACTGACATATTACGGTACAACAATCAGCGGGCCACTGGCCGCACCCGTTGCCCGCCACTGCGGAACATACATGGACTCCACCAGCGGCACCGGTACCTGGTACGTTCCCGGCGTCACGGCGCGCGCCAGATAAACCAGCGTAACCGGCTGCCCTTCGTTCACCGGCACTGCGGCCACAAAGCGGTCGTCGCGGAACTCCATATGCTGAATATCCGCCTGCTGCATCTGGCTAAGCAGGTTCTGCACTTCGCTGCCGCTGTCCTGCAGGCTGGCGCTGCTGCTTGCCAGGTTCTGGTTCTCCAGCTCCAGACCCGCCGGGAGGAGATCCACCACCAGCGCATCCGGCACGTTCTGGCTGGCCTTCACTTCCAGCCATACCAGCACCAGCTCACCGCTCTTCAGCGAAGAGAGCGATTTCGAACTGCCGTCGGTTGCCAGAATATGGCGTTCAATCTGCAGAACATTCGAGAATGGCTGAGGGGCTGAGTCCGGGTAACCGGTGCTATCCAGACGCACCCACAGCGGTGTCGTGCCGGTGTTGGTCACCTGCAGCGCACCAAGCTGATCGCCATTCATATTCTGCACCAGCGCCTTGTCACCGCTCAATGCGCTACCCGAGAGTGAGGTTTCCGCCTGCCATGCTCCGGACAGAGTTTGTAGCGAACGTCCGGCCAGGAACAGCGCGTTACTCTCCTGCGTAGACAGCCAGCGCTGGCTGAAGGCCTGTTCAGACAGGGCATTCAGCAGCGTATTTTGCGCATCCGGCAGCAGCTTGTACTCCTCCAGAAGGGAGAGCATCAGCGCGTTATCACGAAGCGCGCTACCGTAATCCGCCATCCAGTTTCTGCTGTCGTTGCGCGGCGTTTTGAGGGCAAGATCCAGCGCCTGCTGGCTGCGCGGGGCATCCCCCATCAGTTTGAGTGCCATACCGAGCTGCATCAGCGGCAGACCGGAAGCCGCCTGCCCGTGACGATCCCAGATTTCACGCAACGCACCCAGCGGGGCTTTTTGCTGGCGCGCCAGTACCAGTGCGGCATAGGCCTGCACGGCAAATTTGCTGGCCTGGGTATCGTCGCTGTAGCGGATGGACATCATGCCCGGATCCTGCAGGTAGCGGAGCAGTCGGCTATTGGCATTATTGACCGCATCCGTCGGCACGCTGTAGCCCTGCTCACCGGCACGCACCAGGAAGTCAGTGACATAGGCAGTCAGCCAGTACTCTTCCGGACCGTTTTTATCCCAGAGCGCAAAACCACCGTCGTCACGCTGCATCTGCAGAAGGCGGGAGATGCCAATATCAATGGCAGCACGACGTTTGTCGTCCGTGTCGCCTTTAATGCCAAGCGCCTTCAGCTGTGACGCGTTGGTATAGAGAGACGGGAACAGGCCACTGGTGGTTTGTTCAAGACAGCCATAAGGATATGCCTGCAGCTCACGGATATAGCGCGCCAGATTAAGCGGCGGTTTGCCGCTAAGCAGCAGTTGTCCCTGCAATGTAGCGGGAGAGAAGCCGTTGATATGCTGCCCTGGCGCAGTCCAGGACTCACCCGGGTTCAGCATGGCCCCGGTATTCACCGTCTGCGCCGGGAACGCAGGACGGACGCCGATTTTCCAGCTCTTCTGCTGCGGAGCGAAGGTCTCGCCAGGCAGCTGAAGTCCTGTTACCTGCGCCGTCACTTCGCCGTCACCGTAACCTTCCAGTGCACGCACCGGAATAAACAGCGTGCTGCGCGCACCCGGTGGCAGTTTGACAGGCTGCGGCTGCGCCCCTTCCAGCGACAGCTTGCCGGTCGCGGTTAAGGCCACATTTAGCGTTTGCGGCTGATCGGTCAGGTTAGTGAGATCCAGTGTCAACCGTGAGGTATCGCCGCTTGCCAGGAAGCGCGGCGTATTAAGCTCGGTAATGACCGGCGCGGCCACAATCACTTTGCTTTCGCTGCTGCCGAAATCCTCTTCCGTCCAGGCCTGCGCCATCAGACGCAGCTCACCGTTGAAGTCTCCAATTGGCAGTGTGATGGACCCTTCACCATTCGCATCAAGCGTCACTGGCTGTGCCTGCTGGGCGATAATGGTGACATGGTTCACCGGCGGCTTACCGCCGCGTTTAAGCTCATCGCCGTCACCACCAAAACGCAGCGCGGCCATACGTCCCTGGCCTTCAATCACCTGGCCGTAGATATCGTAGATATCCGCGCCATAGCGCTTCTGACCAAAGAAGGCCTGCCACGGATCCGGCGTGACGTAATCGGTAATGTTCAGCACGCCGCTGTCCACCGCGGAGACCAGCACGTTCACTTTCTGTGGTACCGGGCCCTCTTTCACGCTGGCTTTTACCTTCACGGAAAGCGTCTGGTTAGGGCGCATTTTTTGCGGGTTATCCAGCGCGATATTCAGACGGCGATTTTCATCCCCCATCGGCAGATGCAGCAGGCCAACCGCCCGCTTCGGCGTGGCGGATTTGGATTTATCGCCAGGGCGAACCACCAGCGTGCTGAGATAGAGGTCGTGGCGTTTCCAGGCTTTGTCTACCGGAATAGACAGATCCAGTCCGTTGGCCGGAACGTCGATCTCTTTCCACCACAGTGGCCCTTCGCTGGATTCGATCATCGCATAGCCTTTACCTGCGGCAGGTGCGGCGATATGCAACTGGATGGTGTCACCCGGCTGGTAAGAAGGCTTATCCAGTTTCAGGGTCACGCGGTCGGGGCGCGCGGCTCCCGTGCCGTCACTGTTATCCTGCCAGCTGTACCCGGCCCAGAAACGTACGCTGCTGACCATGTCATCAGGCGCTTTCACTTCCAGACGATAGGAGCCCCACTCTACCGGGAACGTCACTTTGCCCGTTTCATCGGCCTTGAGGGTCAGTTCCTGCTCGCCTTCAATGAGATCTTTTTGATCAAACTGGGACTGCCAGCCATCGCTTTCTGACCAGTTCCAGTAGTAGTCGCGGCGTTCGCGGATCAGGCGCACCTGTAATCCGGAAACAGCCTTTTTCGCCCCACTGGCATCGGCATAGACAATGTCGAAACTGGCGTTGCCGTTTTCATCGACAATAGGCTGGTTAACGGTGGTATCGGTGCGGTAATCATACACCGCCTTGCTGGCGAACTGAGGACGAATACCCGGTAATTCGGCTGCTGGCCAGATAGCCTGTTCAGCACGACGCGTCACCGGACGACCGCCTGATTCCAGCAGGCTGGCCTGCAGGATCAGCTGAAGCGGAGAATGCACCTCTTTCCACTGGCTTTCCGTAGAGACCTGCCCACGCCCCTGTTCATCAAGCGTAAGCTGCACTTCATCCAGGCTGCGACTCAGGTTGTCTTCGGCGATATCGCCAAACTGGAAGCCAGGCAGCGCCGGAACCGCTTCACGCAGTGGACGCAAAAAGAGCTGCCCCTGCAGGGCATTACCGTTGGCCGGTGCGCCGTAGAGGTAATATCCCACCACGTTAAAGTCGACGTTATCCTGCGGTGCAACCGGCGTTTTTTGTCCGCTCAGATTCAGCGCCATACGCTCTGGCATAAAATCTTCGACGTGGAAGTCCCACAGACGCTGCTGGTTATCGCCCGTATTGGCGCGGATATGCCACATGCCGGTTTGCGCCCCGCTGTCCAGCGGATAGTTAAAGCGATAGAGACCATTCTCCGGCTGGACGACGACGGTACGCGCTACCTGCCCATCCGGGCGAAGCACATCCAGCTTCACCGGCTGCGCAGGCAGCGGTTTACCGTCGCTGTCGCGCAGTAAGCCGTTCAGGATCACCGTTTCGCCTGGGCGATAGAGGTCACGCGGGCCAAACATAAAGAATTGTTTGCTGTAGCCCGGGCTACCGGCAATGTCGAACTCCGCCAGATCGAGCGCCGGCAGCTTGAGGTCAAGCAGCGTAGTCTGGCCATCTTTACTGGCAAGGATCAGCGCGGCTTCTTTGTCAGTTTCGAGCTTTGCATGGCCGTCGGCATCGCTGTTCGCCTCAGCCAGGGTCTGCCCTTTATCGTTTAACACCGTGACGGTTACGCCGGATTGCGCCGCACCGTTTTCCAGGCTCTGGGTGAAGATATCGAGACGGTTATGATAACGGTGAGCGGACAGCCCAATATCGCTTAAGGTGAAGAGCGTGGCGGCATTGCTGTAGTTGTAGTGCCCTGCCTGATTCATCACTGCAATATAGACGCCCGACTGCTGGAGCGGCTTGATATCTTTCAGCGGCAGCAGCAGTTTTTCACGCGTGTTGCGTGCCGGGTTAAGATCGAAACGACCGGTATAAACCAACTCGGCCATCTTCAGCAGATTGTCAGATTCCCAGTTGGTCAGCGAGTTACGGTATTCCCACTGGCTGACGAATGAAGCCAGCGACTCCGGTTTCACGCGATAGAAGTTCACGTCCACGTTATTGACGTTGAGCGCCATGACCGGCAAGCCTTCCACGACTTTCCCCGGCAGCAGTGACCCGCGGCTGGCGAATCCGACCGTCGGCTCGACATCCCGGGTGGTCAGGGCTTTTTCGTAGTCGATGCCAAAAGTCGCTTTGTTTAACGCCTGCAGATCGCGTTCCACGGTGACGACCAGATTGCGGTTAGGCTCCAGATGGCGCAGACGAAGCTCTTTCAGGTTCGGCGCCAGTTCCCACGCCCCGTCAACCTTGCCGCTTTTCTTATCCACGACATGCACGGTTTTCGAGAAATCCTGATCCGGATTTAGTGGAACAGAGAATGTCAGCACCAGCGTGGCGGCGCCGTCCAGCTGCACTTCAGAGGCATCAAGCAGAGTGAGCGCTTTGCCCTGACTTTGTGCCGCCAGTTTTGCCAGCTTGTCAGCGTCTGGCTTTTCGGCCGCTTTTGGTGTGGTTGCTGTAGATGCCGCGGGAGCCGCAGCCTGAGGTTTATCGTCGCTGTTATCACAGCCGACAAGCGTAAACGTGGTGAGCAGCGCAAGAGAGAGCGCGGCTAAGCGAAACGGTTTCATCCTTTGTCCCTGGCCCATGGAGCCTGTTGGTCGTCTTCCGGATAAGTATTATCCGCAAGTTTCGTTAATACAAAAAGTCCATTTTTAGGATCTGGAAGGCGGCTCGCATCGTCAACGTGGTGATGTTACGCCGATCACAACGTCAAACGTCACATGTTACCTTTCACGTCATTTGTTTTTAAAACAAGTAGATAGCTGGATAAGCTCGCCGGGAGCCTGCTAGTTTTAAGCTCAAGACGCACCCCGAGTGCGCGGTTCAATAAGAGAGAAAGCCATGAAACGAGCCGTGAACGCCCTACAAAATTTCGGAAAATCATTGTACGGACCGGTACTTATTTTACCGATCGTCGGTCTGTTTATCGCCTTTGGCAATGTGCTGGGCAATGGCAACCTGGCCGAGTATCTGCCGTTTCTCGGCCATCCGCTGATCCAGAACATCGGCCAGCTGATCGCCAAATCTGCCGTGTCGGTGCTGGTTAACCTGGCCCTGGTGTTTGCCGTCGGCATCCCGATTGGTCTGGCAACACGGGACAAAGGCTACGCGGCGCTGATTGGGCTGGTAACGTTTGTGGTGTTTATCAACGCCATGAATGTCACGCTACAGCTTCAGGGCGAACTGGCACCCGCAGCACAGATGAAAGCCGCCGGGCAGACTATGGTGCTGGGCGTTCAGGTGCTGGAGATGGGCGTGTTCGCCGGGATCCTGACCGGCGCGCTTTCTGGATACCTGTACAACAAATACTCCGGCGTACAGTTTAACGGCGCGATGGCGATTTACTCTGGTCACTGTTTTGTCGCCATTGTGATGCTGCCCGTTTCCATGCTGCTCGGCGTAGTGATGAGCGAGCTGTGGCCGTTTGCCCAGCACGGCATTAGCGCAATGGCGCTTGCCATCAAAGGTTCTGGTCCGTTCGGCGTGGCGATCTACGGCTTCCTTGAGCGCATTCTGGTGCCCACCGGTCTGCATCATCTGGTCTATACCCCGTTCCTGTATACCGAACTGGGCGGCACGCAAGAGGTGTGCGGTACGGTTTATCAGGGCGCGCGCAACATTTACTTCGCGGAAATGGCCTGCCCGGAGGTGAAACAGCTCAGCAGCACGGTGGTATGGGATGCGCGCGGCATCAGCAAGATGTTTGGCCTGCCGGCGGCGGCGCTGGCGATGTACATGACCGCAAAGCCGGAGCGTAAAGCGGCAGCAAAAGCGATTCTGATCCCGGCGGCGCTCACTTCACTGCTGGTCGGTGTCACCGAGCCCATCGAGTTCTCCTTCCTGTTTGTCGCCCCGCTGCTGTTCGTGGTGCACGCGGTGCTGACGGGTATCGGGATGATGCTGTTCTCCCTGCTGGGTGTTCACGCCATCGGCGCTAACGGGATTATCGATTTTATTCTCTACAACCTGCCGCTCGGTACGGAGAAGTCCAACTGGCCGATGTACATCGTGGTCGGGCTGATCATGTTCGCCCTCTACTTCGTGGTGTTCCGCTTCCTGATCCTGCGTTTCAACATGAAAACGCCAGGCCGTGAAGATGAGGACCAGGAGACGCGCCTTTACAGCAAACAGGAGTACCAGGCGAAGGGCAATAACGACGGGCTGGGTGAATCCATCGTCGTCGGTCTGGGCGGCCGGGAAAATATTGAAGTGGTGGATAACTGTTACACCCGCTTACGTGTGACGGTAAAGGATGTCGCCATCATTGATGAGCCGCGCCTGAAAGCGACCGGCGCAAAAGGGATTATCAAACAAGGTAACAACGTTCAGGTGGTCTACGGGCTGCATGTCAAAAAAATGCGAGAAGCCGTTGAGACGTTTCTCTGAAAGGAGCTAAAGATGTTTACACCCCCATTCATTCTGTCGATTGCTGGCGGCGGTAGCACCTACACGCCAGGTATTGTGAAAAGCCTGATGGTGCGTCTGCAGGACTTCCCGCTGGCCGAAATCCGCCTTTACGACATCGACGAGGCGCGTCAGAACACAATTGCCCCGGTGGTGGAAAAAGTGATCCGCGACCACAGCCAGAGCATCAAATTTACCGTCACCAATGACCCGGAAGTGGCCTTCAGCGGCGCACACTTCGTCTTCGCCCAGATGCGCGTTGGCCAGTATAAAATGCGTGAGCAGGATGAGAAGATCCCGCTGCGCCACGGCGTGGTTGGTCAGGAGACCTGCGGCCCCGGCGGGCTGGCTTACGGGCTGCGTACGATCCTGCCAATGGTCGAGCTTATCGATCTGGTGGATCGCTACGCGCATGAAAAAGCATGGATCGTAAACTACTCCAATCCGGCGGCAATCGTCGCAGAGGGGGTGCGTCGCCTGCGGCCGAACGCCCGCGTGCTGAATATTTGCGATATGCCGGTTGCCGCAATGCGTAACATGGGAGCCATTCTGGGGGTCGATCGCCGCAAGCTGGAGGTGGACTACTTTGGGCTGAATCACTTCGGCTGGTTTACCCGTGTGTTGGTGGACGGCGAGGACAAGCTGCCGGAGCTGCGTAAACATATCGCGAAGTTTGGTCTGCTGACAGAAGATGCCGCCAAAACCGACCCGCAGCACTCCGATCCGTCGTGGGTGAAAACCTGGCGCAACATCAAGCCGATCATGGATAACTTCCCGGAGTATCTGCCGAACCCGTATCTGCAGTACTACCTGATGCCGAACCAGATTGTTGAGCATCAGAACCCGGACTACACTCGCGCTAACGAAGTGATGAACGGGCGTGAGAAAAAGCTGTTTGCCGCAGCCGAAGAATATAAGCGTACCGGGATCCTGCCGGACGCCTTCCACGTTGGCGTTCACGGCGAGTTTATCGTCGATGTCGCCTGCTCGCTGGCCTTCAACCTGCGGAGCCATCATCTGGTGATGGTGGAAAACCGCGGGGCAATTACCAATCTGCCGTACGATGCGGTCGTTGAGGTTCCCGCTTATATCACCTCAGAGGGGCCAGAGCCTGTCCGCGTGGGCCAGGTGCCGCTGTTTCATCAGACGCTGCTACAACAGCAGCTCGCCTCTGAACAGTTGCTGGTGGAAGCAACCATTGAAGGGAGCTATGAGAAAGCGCTGCAGGCATTTACCCTGAATCGCACCGTACCGACCATGGAGCACGCGAAAGCGATTCTGGATGAGATGATCGAGGCTAACCGCGAGTACTGGCCTGCGCTGCAAAAAGCCTGGCAGAACGGCGAAGCGGTGAAAAAATAGGGGCTTGCTCGCGAGTTGAACGTGGTTTGCTTGTCGGTGTCAGAAAAAACACCGACAATCCTTTTTTACGGAAAAGAATGGAGGCAACCCATGTCCACCTCATATTTTGTCGCCGCCGACTGGCTGATTGAGCACGGCGACGATCCTGAAGTGCAGATTATTGACGCGCGTATGGCTCCTCCGGGCCAGGAGCATCGTGACGTTCCCGGTGAATACCGCGCAGGGCACCTGCCGGGCGCGGTATTTTTTGATATCGAAACCCTCTCCGATCACACCTCCCCTCTGCCGCACATGCTGCCGCGCCCGGAAGCCTTCTCCGTAGCGATGCGCGAGCTGGGCATCAGCAAAGACAAACACCTCGTTGTTTATGATGAAGGTAACCTCTTCTCTGCCCCGCGCGCGTGGTGGATGCTGAAAAACTTCGGCGTCGAGAAAGTCTCGATTCTGGCGGGGGGTCTGGCTGGCTGGAAGCGCGACGAACTGCCGCTGCAGCAGGGGGACGTGACGCTGCCGGAGGGGGATTTTGACGCGACGTTTGACGCAAATGTGGTGAAACGCCTGACCGACGTGCTGGTCGTCAGCCATGAAAACACTGCTCAAATCGTCGATGCGCGTCCTGCCGCACGTTTTAACGCTGAAGCGGACGAACCTCGCCCTGGCCTGAAACGCGGACACATTCCGGGGGCGTTGAACGTGCCGTGGGGCGATCTGGTGTTTGAGGGCGAACTGAAAACCACCGATGAGCTACGCGCGATTTTTGATCGTCAGGGCGTGGATTTACACCGTCCGATTATTGCCAGCTGCGGTTCCGGCGTAACGGCCTGCGTGGTGATCCTGGCGCTCGCCACGCTCGGCGTAAACGACGTCACGCTGTACGATGGCGCCTGGAGTGAGTGGGGTGCGCGGGACGACCTGCCGGTTGAACCCGCGAAATAATGGATAACCGCCTGGCCACGCTGTTAACGCGCGGGGAATCGCTGACCCGCGCGGAATATCGCGTACTCGCACATCTTACGGAGCATCCACTGCTGGTGGGTAACATCACGGTGCGGGAACTGGCGCAGGCGACATTTGTCTCTACCGCGACGATTATGCGGCTGTGTCAGAAGCTGGGGTTCAGCGGGTTTAGCGAGTTTATCTGGCACTGCAAACAGCTCCTCACCGACACGCCGCATATTACGACGCAAGGAAACGCCCTTCCGCAGTTGCCCGCGCTGTTCAGCCAGTTTATTGCCAACTATCAGCAGACATTCCAGTGGGTGACCGATGAGAAGCGTCTGCAGTTTGCCGACCTGCTGCGTCACAAAGAGAGCTTCTTTCTCTACGGTGCCGGGTTTTCCTATCTGTTTGCCGAATACCTGACCAAAAAACTGCAGGTGCTGGGGAAAACGGCGTTTATCTCCGGGCCGGGTGACAGCCGGAACATCTTTCTCAGTAACGCCGCCCGTTATCAGGTATTTATTGCCGTCTCGCGCAGCGGCGAAACAGAGCAGGTGCTGGATAAAGCGCGGATCGCCAAAAACGTCGGGATGACGATTGTCGCGTTTACCCGCGCCTCGGCCAATACGCTGGCGGGCATGGCGGACGTGCACTTCGCTCTCTATGACGAGGCGGTGCATTACGCCGCGGAAGCCGCAGGGGTGACGTCGTTTGAGTCGAATCTGGTACTGCTGATGGATTTACTGCTGCTGGAAGCAACGGGGTGACAGTCACCCCGCTGTAATCAGATGATGCGGTTGGTTTTGAGATCGCGCAGGAAACCGCCCCAGCGACGCTCATAAAACGGTGTGATGTGCTCGGTAATAAAGTGGCTGATGCCCTTCTCACCGTTCTTCACCTGGCAGATATCAATTGGCTCATCGCCCGGCAACGTATCAGTGGCCACGCTGCCCGCCGCCTGGATGATCTCGTCGATATCGCCGTCAGCTTCAATACCAATCAACAGTACCGGCTGTTCATCCGCTTGCTCTTTAATCGAACAGAGGAACGCGCGTCTTACCGGCTTCAGGGTTTTGAACAACGTGGTCAGGGAATCGATCATCTGCGCTGGCGGTTCGGCCACTTCAGAGAGCAGCAGCGTTTCGCCCCCTTCCAGCACTTCCTGGGTGCTGAGCGGGTTACCCTCTTCACCAATCAGATGGCTGATTTCACGCGGCGTGAACTCTTTCCCGGTCGGCAGTTTCGCATTAAGGAACAGCGTCTGGCCCAGCGTCATTTCGAACAGCGTGCGCACCGGCATCACTACGAACGCCTGTTCGTCTTCAACGGCGGTCTGCAGCGCTTCAAGCGAGGTAAAGAACGGGATCACCGAGGTGCCGTCGTCTTTCTCCCAGTGCAGCAGATCCAGCGCGCTGTCTTCAACAACCTGCTCACCTTCCGCCGCGGTTCCTGGCACCCAGACGGTGGATTCCAGCAGCGTGCGGAAAAATGCCGGACGGTGGGCGGGCTCGGTCGCCGCCTGTTCCAGCAGGGTTTCTAATTCGTTTTTGGTTTCGGACATAACAATTCCAGATGTCGAATTTTCCCCTCACCCCGGCCCTCTCCCTCAAGGGAGAGGGAGCAAACCATCCCCTCTCCCCGTGGGAGAGGGTTAGGGTGAGGGCAAAAAGCATTACTCAGCCGTCAGCAGGTTCGCCACGGTACGCACGCCCAGGCCGGTCGCGCCCGCAGACCACTGCTCAACTGCCGCTTTACGGTAGGTTGCGGAGCAGTCGATATGCAGCCAGCCTTCGTGATAGTTCTCAACGAAGTGGGACAGGAAGCCTGCTGCGGTGCTTGCACCCGCCGGGTATGCCGCGCTCGCGGTGTTGTTCAGTTCGGCAAAATTTGACGGCAGCTGGCTGCGGTGGAACTCAGCCAGCGGCAGACGCCAGAACGGTTCGTTTTCTGCCGCAGCACTTGCCAGCAGGCGGGCCGCCAGCTTGTCGTCAAAGCTGAACAGCGCATGGTAGTCGTTACCCAGCGCCGTTTTTGCCGCGCCGGTCAGGGTGGCCATATCGATAATCAACTCTGGCTTCTGGGCAGAAGCATCGATCAGGCCATCGGCCAGCACCAGACGGCCTTCTGCATCGGTGTTCATCACTTCAACATTTTTGCCGTTGCGGTAGCGAATGATGTCGCCCAGCTTGAAGGCGTTACCGCTTACCATGTTGTCCGCGCAGCACAGGTACAGCTTCACGCGTTTTTTCAGGCCACGGGTAATCGCAAACGCCAGCGCACCGGTAATGGTTGCCGCCCCGCCCATGTCGGATTTCATGGAGTCCATGAACGCGCTCTGCTTCAGGCTGTAGCCACCGGTGTCGAAGGTGATACCTTTCCCGACCAGGCAGGCAAACACTGGCGCGTCTTTATCGCCGGTTGGGTTGTAGTCCAGCGCCAGCAGCACCGGTGGACGCTCAGAGCCACGACCCACGGTGTGAATGCCCATGTAGTTCTGCTCGCGCAGGTCTTCACCTTTGGTGATGCGATAAGACATGTTGTCGCCGGCCACGCCGCACAGCAGGTCAACGGCGCGCTGTGCCAGCTGTTCCGGCCCCAGCTCTTCTGCCGGTGCGTTAATGGTGTCACGTACCCAGTCGATAATGGTCAGGCGGCTTTCCAGCTCTTTTTGACCGGCTTCGTCAAGGTTGGCCCACTCAATTTTGCGGGTGCCTTTTGGCCCTTTATAACCGGCCCAGAACGCCCAGCTGCGGTCGGTGTCCCAGCCCTCGCCTGCCAGAGAGACATGCTTAATGCCGAGCCCATCAATTTTACGCGCGGCGCGCTGGATCAGGCCCAGATCGTCGTTGCCCGTCAGGTGCAGGGTAATACCGTCGTTGTTGATACTGTAAGTGGCTTTTTCGCCCCAACGCGCATCGGCGGGTTGCGTAGAGAGCGTAATCTTCATCGCTTCGGTCATTTTATTTATCCTTATTAGCAAACGGGCCGCCTGAAGGCAGCCCGTTACGTGATTTACTCTGCTTCATCTAACCAGACTAACAGAATCGCCTCCAGAATTTTTTCATTGGATGCGTTGGGATCGTCGTCAAAATCCTCTAAATCGCAGATCCACTGATGCATATCGGTGAAACGTACGGTTTTTGGATCGAGATCCGGGTTAGCGTCGTAGAGCGCTTCGCCGATTTCACGGCTGTCTGTCCACTTCAGTCCCATATTAATGCTCGCGTGCGTGGTTGATGGTGTAGCGTGGGAACTCCACGACCAGATCTTCGTCGGTCACCGCTGCCTGGCAGCTTAAGCGGCTGTCGGGCTCCAGACCCCATGCTTTATCCAGCATGTCATCTTCGTCTTCGGTGCTCTCGGCGAGCGAGTCGAAACCTTCACGCACGATGCAGTGGCACGTCGTGCAGGCACAGGATTTTTCACAGGCGTGTTCCACTTCGATACCTGCACGCAGGGCAACATCGAGAATGGTTTCACCGGTCTTCGCTTCCAGAACAGCGCCATCCGGACAGAGGTCCGCATGAGGCAAAATAACAATCTTTGGCATATTAAACCTCGTCCACGGACTGGCCTTTCAGCGCGACGCGGACAGATTTGTCCATGCGGCGAGCAGCAAAGTCCTGGGTTTGTTTATCAACGTTTTTAATGGCTTCTTCTATTGCGTCAGCGTCATTGCCCTGGGCGACCACGCTTAAGTGCGCAGCAGCCTCGTCAATCACCTGACGCTCAGCGGCGCTTAACAGCGCGGCATCGGCAGCGAGCGCGCCGTTCAGGCTTTCCAGCACGCGTGCGGCTTCCACTTTTTGTTCGGCCAGCATACGCGCCTTCACATCCTGCTCGGCGTAACTCATTGAGTCCTGAATCATGGAGGCGATTTCGCCATCGGTCAGGCCGTAGGACGGCTTCACCTGAATGGACGATTCGACACCAGTCGATTTTTCCATCGCCGTGACGCTCAGCAGGCCGTCCGCATCCACCTGGAAGGTGACGCGAATATGCGCCCCGCCCGCAGGCAGCGCCGGAATGCCCCGCAGCGCAAAGCGCGCCAGCGAGCGGCAGTCCTGCACCAGTTCGCGTTCGCCCTGCATCACGTGAATGGACATGGCCGTCTGACCGTCTTTAAAGGTAGTGAACTCCTGCGCACGTGCCACCGGAATGGTGGTGTTGCGCGGAATGACTTTCTCCACCAGTCCGCCCATGGTCTCTAAACCCAGCGACAGCGGGATAACGTCCAGCAGCAGCATTTCACTGTCCGGCTTGTTGCCGACCAGAATATCCGCCTGAATCGCCGCGCCCACGGCAACCACTTTGTCCGGGTCAATGGAGGTCAGCGGCGTGCGGCCAAAAAATTCGCCTACACGCTCACGCACCAGCGGTACGCGGGTGGAACCACCCACCATGACCACTTCCAGCACTTCATCCGCCTCAACGCCGGCATCTTTCAGCGCACGACGGCAGGCTAACAGCGTGCGTTTCACCAGGGGGGCGATCAGATCGTTAAACTGTTCACGGGCGATCTCACCCTGCCAGCCCGCCACGTTCACACTGACTGACTCAGCATCGCTTAGCGCAATTTTGGCCTCGATGGCCGCATCCAGCAGTTCACGCTGTACGCGGGCATCGCTGCGATCGCTGATACCCGCCTGCTCGCGAATGTAATCCGCCAGCAGATGGTCAAAGTCATCGCCGCCCAGCGCGGAGTCCCCGCCGGTCGCCAGCACTTCAAACACCCCACGGCTTAAGCGCAGGATCGAGATATCAAAGGTGCCGCCGCCGAGATCGTAAACCGCAATCACCCCTTCCTGACCGGAGTCGAGGCCGTAGGCAATCGCTGCCGCCGTCGGTTCGTTCAGCAGGCGCAGCACGTGCAGGCCCGCCAGACGCGCGGCGTCTTTGGTGCCCTGACGCTGTGCGTCATCAAAGTAGGCCGGAACGGTAATCACCACACCGTCTAAATCGCCGCCGAGCGTTGCCGTCGCACGCTCCGCCAACGCCTTAAGGATGTCAGCGGATACGCGAATTGGGTTCAGCAGCCCGGCCGCAGTCGCAATCATCGGCAGGCCGTTTTCACTGGCCTGCAGCTGATACGGCAGATGCGGGTAACGGGTCTGAATATCGGCCAGCGAGCGGCCCATCATCCGCTTAACGGAGCTGATGGTATTCGCCGGATCGCGCGCGGCGTTAGCGCGGGCATCAAAGCCCACCGCGTGGCCCTGCTGCTGGTAGTGGACCACGGAAGGCAGCAGATGGCGGCCCTGCTCGTCAGCCAGCGTCTCCGCCTGGCCGCTACGCACGGTTGCCACGAGGGAATTGGTGGTGCCGAGATCAATACCCACCGCCAGACGACGCTGGTGCGGTGCGGCACTTAAGCCAGGCTCACTAATTTGTAATAAGGCCATAATTGCTTCCGAAATTAAAAATCGAGCAGCTTTTCTTCGAGTTGTTCAGCACTGCTTCGCAGTTTATCGAGAAAACGGAGTTTGCGCACAGTGTCTGCCGCCACGTCCCAGGTCTCGTTGTTCAGTTGCGCCACCATCTGCTGATGGCGGGTATCAAACATGCCCTTCACGCGCGTGATGAACCCTTCCAGACGCGCTTCGTCTTTGGCCTGTTCAATCTCATCCAGCTCTTCGCGAAGCGTAAGCTGTTCCATCAGAAACGCCGTGTCGCGTACGGTGTGTTGTTCGCTCGCCAGATCAAAGCCGTGGAGCGAAAGCAGATATTCTGCACGCGCCAGCGGATGGCGCAGCGTCTGCCAGGCCTGGTTGATGGTCGCGGATTGCGACACCGCAGCCAGTTGTTCAGCCTGAGTACCGCTGGCGAATTTGTCCGGATGATACTGACGCTGCAGGTCCTGAAAACGGATCGTCAGCGCCTGGAGATCAATCGGGTATTGAGCGGGTAAACCGAAGAGAGTGAAGTAATCCATAACAATCTCAGGGGTAGCCTGTTAGAACAAACCCCACGCGTAGCAAATAAAGCCACGGTGGGGTTTCGGATGACGCGCGATTAAACGTGGAAGCTTTCGCCGCAACCACACTCGTCTTTGACGTTCGGGTTCGTGAATTTGAACCCTTCGTTCAGGCCTTCTTTTACAAAGTCCAGCTGAGTGCCGTTGAGGAATTGCAGGCTTTTGCCATCGACCACCACCTTCACGCCCTTGTCTTCAAACACAGTGTCATCGGACGCTGGTTCGTCAACAAACTCCAGTACGTAAGCCATACCAGAACAGCCGGAGGTACGTACGCCCAGTCGCAGGCCAAAGCCTTTACCACGGTTCGCCAGAAAAGAGCTTACTCGCGCGGCAGCGCTGTCGCTAAGGGTAATCGACATACTCAAACCTCAATTATTTTGCTTCACGTTTGCTTTTGTAATCCGCAATGGCGGCTTTGATCGCGTCTTCTGCCAGGATAGAACAGTGAATTTTCACCGGCGGCAGTTCGAGTTCTTCAGCAATATCCGTGTTCTTGATTGCCTGTGCCTCGTCCAGAGACTTGCCCTTCACCCACTCGGTGACCAGGGAGCTGGACGCGATAGCAGAACCGCAGCCGTAGGTCTTGAAGCGCGCGTCTTCAATGATACCTTCATTGTTGACTTTAATCTGCAACTTCATCACATCGCCACAAGCTGGCGCGCCAACCATACCGCTTCCTACGCTCTCGTCGCTGTTGTCAAAAGAGCCAACGTTGCGCGGGTTCTCGTAATGATCGATAACTTTTTCGCTGTATGCCATGATTGAATTCTCCTTATGTACCGATTAGTGATGTGACCATTCAATGCTGTTCAGATCCACGCCCTGCTTGAACATTTCCCACAGTGGAGAAAGGTCACGCAGACGGCCGATGGAGTTGCGAACCAGCTTGATGGTGTAGTCAATCTCTTCTTCGGTAGTGAAACGACCTAAAGAGAAACGGATAGAGCTGTGTGCCAGCTCGTCAGTCATACCCAACGCGCGCAGCACGTAGGATGGCTCCAGGCTTGCAGACGTACAGGCAGAACCGGAAGAGACCGCCAGGTCTTTCAGCGCCATGATCAGCGATTCGCCTTCAACATAGTTGAAGCTCACGTTGAGGATGTTGGGTGCGCCCTGCTCGAGATCGCCGTTCAGATACACTTCTTCCATATCTTTCACGCCGTCCCACAGACGGTTACGCAGCGTGCGCAGGCGTGCCATCTCGGTTTCCATCTCTTCTTTCGCAATGCGGTAAGCTTCGCCCATGCCCACGATCTGGTGAACAGGCAGCGTACCGGAACGCATGCCGCGCTCATGACCGCCACCGTGCATTTGCGCTTCAATGCGGATACGTGGCTTACGACGAACGTACAGCGCGCCAATGCCTTTCGGGCCATAGATTTTGTGGCCGGAGAAGGACATCAGGTCGACTTTCAGCTGGCTCAGGTCGATAGGCAGTTTGCCCACGCTCTGAGTCGCATCAACGTGATAGATGATGCCGCGCGCACGGCACATTTCGCCGATGGTCGCGATATCCTGCACCACGCCGATTTCGTTGTTTACATGCATGATGGAAACCAGGATGGTGTCATCACGCATCGCCGCTTCGAGCTCTTTCAGGTCAATAATACCGTTGCTCTGTGGCGCCAGGTAAGTGACTTCAAAGCCTTCACGCTCGAGCTGACGGCAGGTGTCCAGCACGGCTTTATGTTCGGTTTTGCTGGTGATGATGTGCTTGCCTTTTTTCTGATAAAAGTTGGCTGCACCTTTGATCGCCAGGTTGTCGGATTCGGTCGCACCGGAGGTGAACACAATCTCACGCGGGTCGGCACCCACCAGGTCAGCAATCTGATTACGGGCGATATCCACCGCCTCTTCAGCATGCCAGCCAAAACGGTGTGAACGGGAAGCTGGGTTACCAAAGTTTCCGTCCAGGGTCAGACACTGCATCATTTTCTCGGCAACACGCGGGTCCACCGGCGTGGTTGCGGAGTAGTCGAGATAAATCGGTAATTTCATTGCTCTATAAACTCCGTACATCGCTTCAATGCAAGGAATCAGGCAACCGGCTGGATGTACGACCGAGTACACGGGGCAGCTTCGCCCCGGCCTGATTCTGAAATACTTATCTTTTTATTACGCGCGTAATTTAACGTCGATAGCGTCCTGCGCGCGGGTGCTGCGTTGAGATTCCTGGCTGTGCTGACGGCCCGATACATCCAGAACTTCCTGGTTATTCACCAGTTCACCGAGGGTGATGTTGTTCAGGAAGCCGGTCAGGCGGTCGCTCAGATCGCGCCACAGCGCGTGGGTCAGGCACTTATCGCCGCCCTGGCAGCCACCTTTACCCTGGCAACGGGTCGCGTCAACGGATTCGTCAACCGCACTAATGACTTCGCCAACCGCAATACTGCCCGCGTCTTTACCCAGCAGATAACCGCCGCCTGGGCCACGAACGCTGGAAACCAGTCCATTTTTACGCAGTCTGGAGAACAGCTGTTCCAGATAAGAGAGGGAGATCCCTTGTCGTTCAGAAATATCAGCCAACGGAACCGGGCCCGCTTCGGAGTTGAGCGCAACGTCCAGCATCGCGGTTACGGCATAACGCCCTTTAGATGTCAGTCTCATGTCTTACTTAACCTCAAACTCGCCCCTGCCCGGGGTTTTTTATAGTAAAATGGGGTATTGCATAGCAGGGCCAAGTCTGACATTCCTGACTAAATTGGTCAACTATTTACTTGACTGTTTTAGTCAGGTATTTAACCTTCCGTGCCGTATTCTTTTGCCCGGCGGCGCTGCGCTTGCACGGGCCTACGGGTTTTGTAGGCCGGGTAAGCGCAGCGCCACCCGGCGAACAGACGACACTACTCTTTATTCTTCTGCTCAATCGACGCCAGAATCCCACGCAGGATGTTCAGCTCCTGGCTTTCCGGACGCGCACGGGTGAACAGACGACGCAGCTTATTCATCACCTGCCCCGGATGGCCTTCGCGGATAAAACCGGTAGAGAGCAGCGTCTGCTCCAGGTGACCATAGAAGCGCTCCAGATCGTCCACCAGCGGATAGGCGGTCTCTTCTTTCGGTTCTGCCACTTTCTCCTGGGTCGCCAGCCAGGCCATCCGCACTTCGTAGGCAATGACCTGTACCGCCATCGCCAGGTTCAGCGAGCTGTATTCCGGGTTCGCCGCAATTGCGACGTGGTAATGGCACTTCTGCAGTTCGTCATTGGTCAGGCCGACGCGCTCACGCCCAAACACCAGCGCCACAGGCGCCTGTTCCGCTTCTGAGACACTTTTCAGGCCGCATTCGCGCGGGTCGAGCATTGGCCACGGCAGCGTACGGGAACGCGCGCTGGTACCGACGACCAGACTGCAACCCGCCAGCGCTTCGTCCAGGGTATCAACAATTTGCGCGTTGCCAATCACGTCGCTGGCACCGGCGGCCAGTGCGATGGCCTGAGAGTCCGGTTTCACCAGCGGATTAACCAGCCACAGATTCGTTAAGCCCATGGTTTTCATAGCGCGGGCAACGGAGCCCATATTGCCGGTATGCGATGTTTCGACCAGCACGATTCGAATGTTTTGCAGCATAGTTTTGGATGTCTGAATTCAGTGTCTAAAGAATATTCGGGCATATTATCATAAACGAGAGACATATTCCGATCCCGCTGCTATACTCTGCGCCGATTTTCCTGTTCTTTAACATCCAGTGAGAGAGACCGATGCATCCGATGCTGACCATCGCCGTGCGCGCAGCGCGCAAGGCGGGTAATGTAATTGCCAAACACTACGAAACGCCAGACTCCGTAGAAACCAGCCAGAAAGGCAGCAATGATTTCGTGACTAACGTCGATAAAGCCGCAGAAGCGATTATTATCGAAACGATCCGCAAATCTTACCCACAGCACACCATCATCACCGAAGAAAGCGGTGAACATGAAGGTACCGATCAGGATGTTCAATGGGTTATCGATCCACTGGATGGCACCACCAACTTCGTTAAACGCCTGCCACACTTCTCTGTGTCTATCGCAGTACGCATTAAAGGCCGTACTGAAGTTGCCGTTGTTTATGATCCAATGCGTAACGAACTGTTCACCGCTACCCGCGGTCAGGGCGCGCAGCTGAACGGTTACCGTCTGCGCTGCAGCAATGCACGCGATCTGGACGGCACCATTCTGGCGACCGGTTTCCCGTTCAAGGCGAAACAGCACGCAACCACCTACATGAATATCCTCGGCAAACTGTTCACCGAATGCGCGGACTTCCGTCGCACCGGCTCTGCCGCGCTGGATCTGGCCTACGTGGCGACCGGCCGCGTTGACGGTTACTTCGAACTGGCGCTGAAGCCGTGGGACTTTGCTGCGGGCGAGCTGATCGCGCGTGAAGCAGGCGCACTGGTATGCGATTTCACCGGCGGCCATAACTATATGTCTACCGGCAACATCGTTGCAGGTAACCCACGCGTTGTTAAAGCCATGCTGGCAAACATGCGTGATGAACTGAGCGATGCGCTGAAGCGTTAATCCCGGTAATTCCCTCTCCCTGTGGGCTGAGGGTTCCCCAGAAAAATGAAAAGCACGATGAAGTGTGATCTACTGGTTGCGCTAACAAATCAGAAGAGACCTCATCGTGCCTTTACAGACAGTCTGCCAGAAATTTTTCTCCGCGTCTTTACC
>NZ_LNII01000070.1:0-147854 GCF_001463365.1 Enterobacter sp. 50793107
CGCCGTAGCCCTGCACCGCAAAGCAGCTCTCCGGCACATCGCCGGTGTCGCGCATCCAGTCGCGCACGGACTCCGCACGCTTAAGCGACAGCACCTGGTTGGACGGGTCATCGCCCGTGCTGTCGGTATGACCCGCTATCACAATCAGCCAGCCGGGCTTCGCCTTAATTCCCACCAGCGAATTCACCAGCAGCTTAGTGGTGCCGGGTTTCAGCGCCCATTTTCCGGTGTCGAACAGCGACATGCTGTCGAGGCGGATGATTTTCGGCGCGACCTTTTCCACAGGCTTCGGTGGAGGAGGTGGTGGCACATACGAGCGGATCGCTTCCAGCACCGGTATTCGCAGACGTACCCCCCGATAAAGCCCCAGGCCCAGCCGGGCCGGTACACCATTGCGTGCCTGCTCATCCAGCAGCGCCGCATCCTCGCGCAGCACCTGTACGGCGCTGGCTTTAGGACCGTAATCATCCATGGCGATGCTGTTGTAACGGACAATATCGAAGCTCACGCGTTGCAGCAGCTGGCGGTTGTTCCAGCCACTGCTGAGCAGTGCAGCAATGGCCGCCAGCGTGAAAATCCCGAGCGCACAACGCCAGGTTCGCTCACGCGGTGTCAGGCCCCGCCCTTCCGGCAGTAATGGCAGAATAAAATCCGGGAACAGGGAGATGACCGTACTGTCCGTTCCCACCGGCTGCCAGCCAGACACCTGCTGCATCGCGGTGTGACGGGAAAGCCACGTCGTCCAGGCCGATGTGGCCAGGCTTCCGGCCAGGATCGGCCCCATTCCCCACAGCACCGCAACAGGTGCAATGACCGGCACATCGGGGTTCTCATCCATAAAAACTGCCTGGACATGCTGACGAAACCAGTTCATCAGACTATTCATCAGCACCTGTTGCTGCACCGCAGGCGTTCCGCCGGAGGTAACCCATTCAGCAACAGAACCCGGGGCTGAAGATTCACGCCAGACCCTCACCCCTTCTCCCGGGAAAACCGCCTGCCAGAACATGTCATTCGTCATCGCGCTGCCGACCTGACCATTCAGCACCAGCGGCACAGAGTGACCGGTTGCTTTACGCAGCTGACTGATGTGCCAGCGCAGGGTCAGCAGTCGACTGGTCAGGGCTTCGCTGTCAGGGTGCTGCTGCGGGCAGACGCTGACCATCACCGACAGCTGACGTCCCCAGTCAGGACGTAACCACAGTATCTGACGGGCGACCTGCGCCAGATCATGATGATCCTCCACGCGGATCCAGCATCCCTGCGTGACAGTGAGTACCGGTGACGAATGCGGCCAGGCCAGAGGCAGATCGCCACAAACCAGCACTACGGGCTGACGGTAAGTGGCGTCAGGCAGGTCCTCCAGGCGCAGGGTGACATCATGCTGTTCACGGCGACTGGCGACAGTCCAGAACGCCAGGATAACCCCCAGTACCACCAGCAGAATGAGCACAGAAACCCACCTGGATACCGGCAGAAAACTCAGGCAGACCACGGCACTTAGCAGGACGGTCCACAACGCCAGCCCGCGCTGTTGTGCAGGGCTCATTTCACGGCCCCCGGCAACAGGGTTAGCAGCAACTGATCCAGCCAGCGATCCAGTCCCCACCAGAGTGCAGCGACCACTATCACGCTCAGACCAATACGTACGGGCCATGACGCCAGCCAGCCGCCCATGATTCCCCGCCCGGTATGACTTTCCGCCAGTACGGGGTGGGACTGTGGATAGCTGAACGGCGTGACATATTCACTGAGTGCGTTGACAAGTTTCTGGCGCTCCGGGTCATTCAGTGAGCGGTAACTGCCGAGAAAACCCAGCATCATGACCCGCTGGAAGCAGGTCACGACAGCGTGGTCAGGCGCCGGTTCACGCAGCACATCGCGCATCCGATCGCACAGCGTGTCGCCGGCGTCCATAGTGCCGAGGAAGTGCCCCTGCAGGGGAATGTCATACCACTGCACACAGGCGTCATCTTCCACACCACGACCTTTCACCGCCTCATCGAGCAAGGCGCACTGTGCAGTAAGAATATGCTGACAGCTGGCTTCATCGAGTTCGCTCGCTTTCAGCTCACGCTGCACACGTTCGACATCAGCAATACAGCGCTCCCACAGCGTGCGCCCTTCGCCCGCCTGAAACGTCGGACCGTGACGCAGGCTGATCACCTGCAGCCAGGTGTCCTGCAGCAGGGCATCAATATCAATGGCCACGGCAGTACCGCGTTTACGCTCACTCATGTTCTCAACACCGCAAAGAGTTCAAGTTCAGGCTCGCCGAGCATGCCCGGAACGTAAAATATGCAGGTACCGCCCTGAAGCATTTCAGTGGCCTGAGGATGAGAGACATCAAGACTGAAATACTGATTTTCCAGACGTAACGGAATGGCTGCCGGTACATGGCGCAGCGGCGTCAGAGGCACGCCGACCCGCGATGAATTGACGATACTTCTGACATGATCGGGGCTGCCGACCTTGCACTGGCGCGGGAACTGCTCCTGCAGTTGTGCCACCGGTACCGTTGAACGCACCGAGAGGTAGTAATCAGCCCCTTCACGCAGACGTGGGTCATGCAGACGGGCCTGCCAGAAGTGAAGCCGGGCATCATGCTCAAGCTCAATCGCTACCACCCGCGACGGCAGGCTGGCTTCGAGCAGGTCACCCAGTAAATCAAACAGCGGCGGGAATACGTTATTCTGTTGCTCGTGCTGCCAGACCGGGATCGCACTCACCTGATGCTCCAGCGAGAAAGTCAGCAGACTGCCCGCCAGGCGTGCCAGTTCCGGATACAGACGCTCCGGCGGGCTTTGCGGGTGGCGCTGAAACTGTCCGAGCACGGGTTCTGCGCTGTTAAGGGCATTGAGCAGCCAGAACAGGGACACATCCGCCACGGCAAAATCGGCCATCCGCTCATTACTTTCCCGGCGCATGGCCATCAGCCGACTCAGGCGTACACGTAGCTGGCTCATCAGTTGTTCCAGTTGGGTCATCAGCCAGCGACTGCCCTGCAGAGCCAGCAGTGGCGGAAGAAACGTCTCATCCAGTAACCATGCTCCCTGCGAATCCTGCTGCAGGCGGGCAACCGGGCAGGTCAGATAATCGCTGTTGTCCTGACAGGTAAACCGCAGCGTCAGCTCAGGTTTCATGACCGCAATCTGGCGGGTGTCGTCCCCAAAAGCGTTGCGGATATCCCGCCAGCGCTGGCGATAGCGAACAGGGCGTTCGGCCACCGCATCAGGTGTAAGACAGTTGCCGCCATTCGCCCGCAGCAGCGGGAGGGCCAGCACCACCACCGCATCCTGTGATCCACTCTCAAGCGCCAGCACCGGTGGCAGATCGTCAGCATTATCAGTGTCGATAAGCGTCCCGTCAGGGAAACGAATGTGCAGATGACGAGCCTGCAGGCGGCCCAGTTTCAGTGCATCCGGTTCGAAAGTGGCATCAATCACTCCCCAGGGATGGGAGAGGCCTAACCGGGCGATGCATTCCGCAGACCAGGCCGCATACGCGGCCTGTTGCTGGAAGTGCTGGGGAGAGACCATCTGGCCCCTGCCCCATAACGGTTGTTCCGTTTTCATTGGCTTCCTGCCTTAACTTACGCTTTCGCCTTCGGCATCTGGCTCACCAGCGACAGGTTCACGTCCATGCCTTCCACCTGGAAGTGCGGCACCGCGAACAGCTTCACGCGGAAGAAGCCCGGGTTGTCCTCAATGTCTTCCACCACCACCTTCGCGTCGCGCAGCGGGTGTGAGGCCTGTAGTTCGTCGCCCGGATCGGTCATTTCGGTCACCAGACTGCGTACCCATGTATTGAGTTCCAGCTCCAGCAGACGGCGATCTTTCGTCGTACCGATATTTTCGCGCTGAATAAGTTTCAGATAATGCGCAATGCGCGACAGCAGGAAGATATACGGCAGACGGGCATTGATGCGGCTGTTGGCCGTGGCGTCGGCGGTATCGTACAGCGCCGGTTTCTGCGCCGAGTTTGCCGAGAAGAAGCAGGCGTAATCACGGTTCTTGTAGTACGACAGCGGTATAAAGCCCAGGTTAGCGAATTCAAACTCGCGGGTTTCCGGGATCATCACCTCTGACGGGATCTTCACCTGGTTGCCGGTACCCAGATCGTACAGGTGGATCGGCAGGTCTTTCACCGCCCCGCCTGCCTGCGGGCCACGAATTTGCACGCACCAGCCGTTATTGATGAAGCTCTTCACCATGTTGGAGGCGAAGGAGAAAGATGCGCTTGTCCACAGGTATTTTTCGTGGTCCGGACCTTTCACCTGCTCAACGTAGTTGAAACTGCGCACCGGCACCGTGTCCGGACCGTAAGGCAGACGCCCCAGCACGCGCGGCATCACCAGGCCGATATAACGGGCATCGTCGGTGTCGCGGAAGGATTTCCATTTGATGTATTCGGCACGGTCGAAGTAGTTACCGATGTCCTTAATCGCGGCCACCTCTTCCATCGATTCCTTGAGGAAGAATTTCGGCCCGACGGCACCGATAAACGGCATATGTGCTGCGGCAGAGACTTTCGAGATATTGCGCAACAGCGCCACGTCCTGCGGGCTTGCGTCAAATTCGTACGCTGAAATAACCGAGCCTATCGGCTCGCCGCCCGGGGTGTCGTATTCAGCGGTATAGGTGTGCCAGTACAGGCCGCTCTGGATAAGTTCCGGCGCATCTTCAAAGTCCTGGCGCAGGTCGTCTTTGGACACATCCAGAATTTCCGTTTTCACGTTCTGGCGGTAGTCGGTGTTGTCCACCAGTTGCTTCAGGCCACGCCACAGGGATTCCACCTTCTGGAATTCTGCATGATGCATCACCGCATCCAGTTGGCGGCTGATTTGGAAATCCAGCTCCGCGATATGGTGGTCAATCAGGGTTTTATCGAGTTTTTCCACTGGCTGGCCGGATTTGCGGATGCAGTCCATAAATACCTGCATTGCCGCGGTCAGGCGCTCACCTGCCGGAGCATCAGACAGTGCGGCATCGTCCAGAAACGCATTGATATCGCCCAGGCTTGTGGCCGGGGTCAGGTTGATTTTGTCGAACAGGGAGGCGTAGACGCTCTCTTTTTCCAGCACAGTGGTCTGCCCCTGCGCGGAGCCATTTTCAGTATTAACAGACATCAGCATTCTCTCGTTTAATCCATTAAAAGACGCGCCCGTTTTTATTTCGGGGCCAGGGCACTCATTTCGTTACGTAATTCCTGAGACAGCGCCGGGTCCTTAAGAATTTTCTCGAGCTCTTTTCTGAAAGTGGCGTTATCCAGCAGATTGGACTTGAGGTCACGTAATAAATTACGCATCGCCAGCATGGCACGAAGCTGGGGAATTTGTCGGGCCACCTGTTCGGGTTCGAAATCTTTCATATCGGAGAAATTCAGTTTCACGCTTTCTTCCGAACCATCACCGGCCATGGTGTTCGGAACCGTCAGGTTCACTTCCGGGTTAAATTCCGAAAGTACGCTGTTGAAGTTATTTTTATTGACGTTGATTTTCTCTCTTTCAGATAATGGGCGGTCTTCTTTGCCATTACTGAAATCACCGACGGCGAGTAGCTTAAGCGGTAATTCAACTTTCTTCTGCGCGCCACCTGTGTGCAACGCAAGCTTTAAATTAATGCGTGCCTTAGGCACCTCGTTCTGGAACGTATCAGCCATAGTGGTCCCTTTCCGTGAGGAATATTTGTTGAAGATAACGACGTTTCTTTACAAAGCCAATACTAGAATAAACCACCACTAAAGATCAACAATATAGATCTAAAATCCACAACTTGACTTTTATTAAGAGCCTTCATCTTATTTACACCACAAATAATTCCAGAGCGGCAATTACCATAAGAAACCCTGACTGTATTTATCAGGAAATCCAGCACAAAAATCCAGATGCCTGCTAATGATACGATTATAACGAAAGCAACATATCTTATTGACCTAAATCAAAGTCATTGCTGTCCAGCGATTGGATACAAAAATATAGCGCAACGCAAACCAGATATAGCAGTGGTGAATTATTCTTTTATGCTTAATCGCCAGGAATGAAGTCCTTTTTCGAACAAAACAATATTCATAAAACGTGACAAACACCCCATAATCATTCGTAAAATGAATATTCCTGCCGAATGTTAATCTTTAGCACCTGCTGATTATAAACCTCCCGACAACGCTCAATCTAAAAATAATGATTTAAAAAACACAAATACCTGACATTAATTTCCATACTAAAAACCCATTTTATTCTGTTTCCGGAAATTGCTGACAGGTAATAAAGGTCTCCCTGTCCGTAATTAACCGGAGAGAATGCTGGCAACACAGGCAGACTCAACATGGGTTTTCCGCCATTCTGCGTCCGTAGCTCAGTTGGTTAGAGCACCACCTTGACATGGTGGGGGTCGGTGGTTCGAGTCCACTCGGACGCACCATTTCAGTCCTGAAATGGTGCAAATCCTCTTCTTGTAGTCTGAATAATCCCAATCACCTGATTTTTTACGCTTTCTCCTGCTACGCTTTTCATATGACAAAAAAAAGCAGGAACAGTGTCGATGAAAAAAATCGCCATTATCGGCTCCGGCCCCACAGGGATTTACACCTTTTACGCGCTCCTGAAGCATAAAACGCCACTGGCCGTTTCCATTTTCGAAAAAGCCGAGGAAGCGGGCGTGGGCATGCCCTATCGAATTGATGAAAACTCGCGTCTGATGCTGGCGAATATTGCCAGCATTGAAATCCCGCCCGTTTTTATGACCTACCTCGACTGGTTAAAAGAGCAGAGTGCAGCCCATCTCGCCCGCTATCACGTCGATAAAGCTTCCCTGCACGACCGGCAGTTTCTGCCCCGAATCCTGCTGGGGGAATATTTTCGCGACAGTTTTCTGAGAGTGGTCAAAGAGGCCCGCAGGCTGGGATTTCAGGTCGATATCCATGAATCCGCCGAGGTGACGGATATCGCCACCGACAAAGACGGCGTTACGCTTTCGGTAAATAACAGCCGCTTACCTGAACGCTTCAACCTTGCCGTCATCGCCACCGGCCACGTCTGGCCTGATGAGGATGAGGCCACGCGCACCTTCTTCCCAAGCCCCTGGTCCGGGTTGATGGACGCCGATATCCCAGCCTGTCGGGTGGGGATTATGGGGACCTCATTAAGCGGACTGGACGCCGCCATGGCGGTTGTTATGCAGCATGGCGCCTTTGTTGATGACAAATTCGTTCTGGATAAAGGCAGCGAGGCGTTAAGAATAGTTCTCATGTCCCGGACAGGCATTCTGCCTGAGGCCGATTTTTACTGCCCTATTCCTTACGAGCCGCTGTCGGTATTAACTGAATTTGTCGTTGAGAATGAAATCGCCAAAGGGTCTGACGGCCTGCTGGATCGTATTTTTGCCCTGATGGTGAAAGAGCTGGAACTCGCCGACCCGGCATGGTGTGAGAAAATCGGGCTGCGCGCCCTGGATGCGGACACCCTTCGCGATGCCTGGTTTGAGGACCGCAAACAGCACGGTCCGTTTAGCTGGGCAGAAGCCAATCTTAATGAGGTCGAACGCAACAAACGTGAGCGGCGAACGGTGCCCTGGCGCTACACCGTGCTTCGGTTGCACGAGGTGGTTCAGGAGATCGTGCCGCATCTTAATGAGCCGGACCGGGAACGTTTCAAGCAGGGACTGGCGCGGGTGTTTATCGACAACTACGCCGCCATTCCACCGCAGTCTATCCGTCGGCTGCTTGCGCTGCGCGAGGCCGGGATCATCAGCGTTGTCGCATTAGGTGATGATTACACGCTGGATGTCGGTCGCGCCCAGACGGCGATCGCGACTGAAGACAACACCTATCTCTTTGACGTGTTTATTGATGCCCGTGGGCAAAAACCGCTGAAAACAGAGGATCTGCCTTTCCCGACACTGCGCAAACAGCTGCAGGCGACAGGCGACGAGATCCCTGATATTGGCGAGGATTACACGCTTAAAGCACCAGAAACGGTGCGCGGGAGAATCGCGTTTGGCGCGATACCGTGGCTAATGCACGATCATCCCTTCGTTCAGGGACTGGCCGAGTGTGCGGAGATTGCCGGGTCGATGGCGAAAGCGGCGGAAAAACCCGCTTCTGGGTTACGCAGGAGATTGCCGTATTTCGATAGCTGACAGGGCTTCCATGCCCTGACCGTCATTATTCGAAGAACACTTCCGGGTTCTCTGACAGAGAAACGAAGGTTTTCGTCGCTTTATCCAGCGCACGAATTTCACCGCTCTCAATGTCATACACCCAGCCGTGCAGGCGAAGGGCGTTATTGCGCAGACCCACAGCAACGGATGGATGGGTCTTGATGTTGCTCAGCTGCGCAAAGACGTTCTCCTGCACCATCGCATTCACTTTGTCGATCGGCTGATCCCAGCTTTTCTTCTCCACCACCGCTTTAGCGGCATCAGAATAACGCAGCCAGTGGGAGACGGCAGGCATCGGTTCGAGGTTCGCGTTATCCGCAATCGCCTTCATCGCCCCGCAGTTGGAGTGACCGCAAATCACAATATCCGTCACGCCAAGCGCCACAACGGCATATTCGATGGTTGCGGAGACACCGCCCGGCTCTGGCCCGAACGGCGGCACAATGTTGCCAGCATTTCGAATGACAAAGAGCTGTCCTGGCTCTTGCTGAGTGACCAGTTCTGGTACCAGACGGCTGTCGGAGCATGAGATGAACAGCGCTTTGGGATTCTGGCTGGACGCTAAACTGCGGAAGAGCTCTTTACGTTGCGGGAAAATCTCTTTTTGAAAGTTGAGGAAACCTTCAATGATATGTTGCATAGCAATTTCTCTTTTATCTGTTGTAGTTTAGGTATGATCGAGATCACACTCGTGAAGTTTACCCATCGTGCTTTACCTGAGACAAGCAATATATTTCTGGCCCGACCGCTGCACAATCTCGTCCGCATTTGCCGGGATGTTTTGTCCCTCAAAGGCACCGTACAGGCGGGCAAATTTTTTGCCTTCCAGAAGACCGGTAATCCGCTCAACGGTGCGAGCTGGCAGCGGCAGCATATTCGGGTAGCTCCACATAAACGAAACGGCGTCTTTTCCGGGCGTGACCTGAAGAATATCCCCCGCCAGCAATACGCCTTCGCCCTCCTGCCAGTGCAGCACCGTACCGCCTGCAAAATGTCCCCCCAGACGCAACAAGGTGACCGACGGAAATAGTTCCAGCGCATCCCCTTCCCAGAACTGAATGGCAGGACTGCCGCGCATGATCCACTCTCTGTCGCTGGCGTGCAGGTACACCGGTGCATTAAATACCGCAGCCCAGGTCTGCATGGTGGTGTAATAGTGTGGGTGCGAGATCGCAATCGCGCTGATGCCGCCGAGCGCGGTAATGAGCGTTTTGGTTGCCGGGTCGAGGTTGGCAATACAGTCCCAGAGAATATTGCCGTGTGGGGTACGTAAAAGCAGCGCGCGCTGGTTAATCGCAAAGGCAGGCACCGTTTTGATACTGAACAGCTGTGGCTCCAGCTGCTGCCATTTGTTGCTGTGGGTGGAAGTCACGGTAGCAAAGTCAATCCACGCCTGGCCGCTGTGCGGAACATACTGGCGTTCATCCTCGCAAATCGGGCATGTTTCCGGCGTGGCGTCATACGCAGTACCACAGGTTTTGCAGAGTGTCATCATATGCATTCCTCAGCCATAAAGCAGAGAGTATGGCAGGGATTATCCATATGTGCTGCGAGGTACATTGCTGGCCTTTTTTGCCCTATACTGTGTCAGTATCAAAAACTGAATAAAGCAGGTGCCACATGGAAATTGATCTCGAAAACCTGGTCTTTAACGGACTGGATGAAGCAGAAGAGCGTAATGCGGAACGTCTGGACGACGCAGATAAAAAAGCCCAGGCGATTGTTGCGGATGACGACTGCGGCGATGCCTGCAAGATCTGATGAAAAAGCACCGGTTAACCCGGTGCTTTTTTTTATGTTACTTTTTCAGCCCGTCAATGGCCGCCTGCGCGCAGGCTTCATCAAGATGACCGCCCGGCGCACCGCCGATGCCAATCGCCCCGATCACCTCATCGCCCTCTTTCACCGGCAGGCCGCCCGCCAGCAGCAGGAAGCCCGGAATATCACGCATGTTTTGCGCGCCAGCGTTGCTCTGCGCCGCTTCCATCACTTTGCCTGAGGCATTCTTTGCGCTGAGCGCCGTCCAGGCTTTCATTTCGCTGGCTTTAACCGTATGAGGACCGGCATTGTCCGTACGCTGCACGGCTTTCACCACGCCCGCACGGTCAACCACGGTGACCGTCACCTGATAATTCTTTGCCGTACACGCCTGAATGGCGGACGTGGCCAGCGCATTCGCCTGCGCCAGCGAGAGACTCTTTTGGTTTAACGTATCGGCTTGTGCCGTCAGACTTACGCTACCTGCGGCCAGTGCCGCAACCATCATTAATTTTTTCATCGCACTTCCTCGCGTGTTGGGATACGTGGCAGAGCGTACCCCGCCGGGCGATGAAACATAATTCGGTTGAATACGCACTCAACCTGGTAGTTATACGGATTGCAATTTATCGTATTCGCGTATTGCCTGAACCAGACTGCCGACGCCAAGCTTGGTAAACGCCGCCGCGCGGTGCGCTTCCACCGTCCGTGGCGAGAGATTCAGCCGGGCGGCCACCTCTTTATTGCTGAGCCCTTTCATCAACTCCCCCAGCACCTCATGCTCCCGCGCGGTTAATTGTGCGAAGCGCGCTTTCACCCTGGAGGTTTCCTGCCAGCCGGCAAACCGGCGCTGGCTCTCCTCAAAGGCTAATCCTACCGTTTCAATAAGCTTATCGGCATCCAGCGGTTTGGTGAAAAACTCAAACACGCCGTTGCGAAATGCCCGACGACAGGCATCTACGGTCCCGTGCCCGGTCATGATGATCACCGGCAGCAGGGGCCAGGGCCATTTCCCCTCCTCAAGCCAGGTGAGCCCGCCTTTGCCCGGCATCCTCATATCCAGCAGCATGCAGCCTACCAGCTCTGTGTCCCGTGCATGGGCTGCGGTAAAGGCATCAACGCTTTCAAACGTCCTGACCGGCCACCCCATGCCCGAAAGCAAAAACGCCATCGACTCTCTGATGGATTCATCATCATCAATCAGCCAGATTGTGTTATCCAACCGTAGCCTCCTTTCCGTTTGCCAGTTGTAGCCGGATCTGTGCCCCGCCCTGCGGCGCATTGCCCAGCGTAATCGATCCATTCATACGCGTCATTAATGATTCCGTTAAGGTCATTCCCAGTCCAATGCCCTCTTCCCGGCCGCTGTAAAACGGCATAAAGGCATTTTGTAACGCCTCCGGGCTAAAGCCGGGCCCGCCGTCCGTCACGGTAATCTGAATGCCGCTCTCGGTTTTGTGGCTTTCAATCTTTACCCAGCCAGCAGTACTCGCCTGTTGGGCCTGAATCGCATTGCTGAGCAGATTATGCAGCACCTGCTCCAGCCAGAGCGGGTCGGCCAGCACGGTGGTGGCCCCGGGGGCAAACGCATGGCTGACCGAGATATGTTCAGCCCTGCGCTCATGCTCAAGTAAGTTCACCACCTGTAGCCAGCATGCTGCCAGATCGGTTTCCCGCAGGGTGACTTTCTCCTTCACAACGTGTTCGCGAAAACGGGTTAATAATGCGCTAATACGCTGCGTTTGCGTCAGCGCAGCCGACAGCGCCTGCGACACGGCCTGACCGTTTTCCTGCTGTAACTGACGCTGCGCGCCCTGGATCCACGTCTGGGCGGCGGTCAGCGGCTGGTTTATCTCATGCACAATACCGGCGGTGATCTCCCCCAGGGTGTTGAGCCTGGCGTGCTGGTAATAGCGCGCCCTTTGCTCGGCGTCTTTACGCGCTTTACGCTGCCAGAGCACCACGCTTGCCAGCGCAATCACTATCCCCCAGCCGATAAACAACAAGGGGTAAACAGACCAGCGGACGCCAAACCAGTCCGGCCGGGAATCCGCTTCAAGCGTAAAAGGTTGCGTATGTTGCGGGAAGGAGCGTTGCCAGTGCCAGAATGCGTCAGAGGGCCGTTCTTCTCCGGTCGGTATAAAGCGGATCCCCAGATGGGTAAACGGATGATGCGCATTCAGAATCGGGCCGAGATCCACCCGCACGCGGATCTGACGCCAGGGGTTATAAAGCCAGTACTGCATCTCGTGGGCAGGCTCCACCCGCGCCGCATCCAGTGGGCGTCCCGTCGTTTTTTCCAGGGCGAGCAGATGGGGGAATTTTTTGCGCAGGGCGGTAATGTCTTCATCGCCATTCAGAAGCGGTAAGACCGATTCATTTTGCGTCAGGACCGCGCTTAATTCGGAGAATAACGCCGAGAACTCACGGTCTCGCTCCCAGAACTGACGGCGAATTTGTTCGGCGTAGAGCAGTACGCCGCTGAGCGTGCACGCTATCGCCCAAAGAACGATAGCGCGTTTCATCATGCTGTTGGTGGTCATTGCGTTAACAGGGGCAGTGGCGAATGCCGAGACCTTACCAGCTAACCCTGTTAAGAACAAAAAAACGTGGGGTCAGACCTCCGGCGTATGTTTAAAGCCAGTCAGCATGAGCATTAACCCGTCTGGTGATGAGGCTGGTTCAAACTGATAATGATTCCCCTGGCGATCGCCACCGATATACCACGAGATCTCGGTTTTCCCTTCCGCCAGCGCCTTACGCACGGCTTTATCCACGTCGACCATCCGGTATTCACGAACATGGTTCAGATAAAGCACGGCATCGGAACGGTAATTACAGGCCGGACGCGACGACCACTTCACGGTCGCAGGATCCCAGTCATTACTGGCCGGATAAAAGAAAATCTGATCGGCTCCATTGTTTTCTACCTTCCCACCGAAAATACGGATGCGGTATTTAAACAAGGACGGATCCTGCCCGGCGGGCAGCGGCGGGATATGGAATTTTACCAGGCTTAGCGTCTCGCTGTTTTTTGTGCGTCCACCGTTCTGCCAGTTATCCTCTACCAGTAACACCTGCGGTGAAGGCTGAGTGATGTTCGGTTCAAGACTGCTGAGCCAGACATTGGCCTTCGCCATAGAATAACCATAGGGCACGGTTGAACCACAATCCATACCGCGGTTCATGCAGCGTTCGGTCATAAAGCGGGCGGCATCGTCCGTCCAGCCGTTCATGAAATCGGCATGCGCCGTGTAGAGGCTACCCCAGCGTTCTTCACGTTCAGCCCCCTGCATCACCGGATCGAGCGACAGTTGCGCCTGACGGGTGTCCAGGCGGGTAATACCATGCAGCACGTAAGCCACATTCATATTAACCGTTGGAATTTTTACCGGGAACGCGCTCGGGCACTGGCCGTTAACGTCATACGCCGCATTGGCCAGACCGTGGTCGGGCTTCAGATTCACGCCGTCCCAGCAGTTCGGAAATTGAATGCCAATATTAAACTGGACGGCATCGTTAGCTTTACGTAGCCCGCACACCTCGCCGATTTTGCTGCTATAGCCATTTCCGTTCGCGCATAAAAAGCTGATATGGGGGTTGGGCGTGCTGCCGTGATGATCCCCGGCGAGCAGCGACAGCCCGGCCGGGAACGGGTGCAAGGGATAGGCATCAACCTTCGAGGCTTGATAATAGGTTTTTTGGTAGGCTGGTTTGACTACCGTTCCGTCGGGTAATCTCAGAGAAGGCGCCCAGTAGGCAGAGCCGTCGGCCTTGTTATCACAGGTCGTCTCTTCATGCTGGCGCAAGGTTTCCCGGGTTGAAAAGGCATCGGTATGGGTATTGCCAAAGAAATCGTGCCACATGGCCTGGTTGGGCATACCAAACATCATGATGGCGTCATCGCCGAGGGTGTGGGAGTAACTGCAGACCACATGCGCCTGTGGCCCGGCATGGGCCGCCTGCATGGCAATCAGTAACGCGGTGGCTAAAAGGGCGGGCGTGAATACAGTCCGTTTCATCTTCATCTCCATCTGTGAAAGGAGATATTGGTAACAAAACGGCCTGCGTTAACCGAGGATTTCCCAGCGTATTTTTCCGCTCATCCACGCTTTACAGCGTCGATGCACAGCTCATTCCAGTACATTTCGCGCGTGCGGCGCAGTTCAGCGTGACGTTTTATCATGGAACCACTCTGGGTCAATGTTGGCCACGTCCACGCCATACAGACTGGCGACAGGTAGTATCGACTCAAGAACACGTTGCGCGCTGTTCTCCGCATTCGCGGGACGGGCCGCAAAAAACCGCCGTAACGTGCTTATCCACTTTTTCATCGTCTTTACCCCTCTCGCTTTACCTGACTTCAGTAAAACACGCCTCCATCAGGAAGGGGAAATAACAATAACGACAGTTGATATGCAGGATTTGAGTAACTCGCGAAACGCTGGTGCCTTACCCGGCCAGCGCCTTCACCACTGTCTCCATCGCCTGAGTGGTTAACTCGCTTCGTTTTACGCGCTGGTTCGCCAGCGCCGTACGCAGTACCCCGGCAATCACGATATGCTTGGGTTCCTGCCCTAAGTCACGCATCTCCAGAACGACCTTCCCTACCACCCGACACATCTCCTGGTACAGCTCTTCGTCTTTGGTCACATTGCCCATGGCGCTCCACTCCGTTGCCCTAAACCGTCAGCTTAAATGATCCCTCGCCCGGATACAAAAAAGAAGCCCGGCGAGAAACTCACCGGGCTTCCTAAGCTAAATCAGTTAATTAGTTATTTACCGGGATCACCGCGCCTTTGTACTTGGTGCGGATCCAGTCCTGAATCTCTTTGGAGTGCAGCACGTTCACCAGCGCAACGATATCTTTCTTCTTCTCGTCACCGCGATGCACGGTAATGATATTGGCATACGGGTTGTTTTCACCGCTCTCAACTGCAATCGGGTCGTGAACCGGATCCAGACCGGCGTCAATCGCGTAGTTGGCGTTGATCACAACCGCCGCGCCTTCATCGTTGTTATACATCTGCGGCAGCAGAGACGCTTCCACGTTAGGGGTGAACTGCAGCTTTTTCGGGTTCTCCACGATGTCGCTGATGCGCGCGGTCACTTTGTCGATGCCAGGCTTCAGCTTGATCACCCCTTCTTTTTCGAAGATAGAGAGAATACGTCCCTCTTCAGAAACGGCATCACGCATGATGATTTTGCCGCCTTCCGGCAGGTCTTTCAGCGACTTGTATTTTTTGGAGTAGATGCCGATGGGCTCGATGTGGATCGCGCCTGCGCTGACAAAATCATAGTCCTTATCGCCTTCGTGATCTTTCAGCACGCTGTTCAGGTAAGGGATGTGCTGGAAGTAGTTCGCGTCAATGTCATGACCCGCCAGGGCAGTGTTGGGCAGAATGTAGTCCTGGAACGGTTTGATCTCCAGGTCGATACCCTGCTTCGCCAGAATCGGCTTTGCCTGCTCGAGAATTTCAGCATGTGGCGTATTCGACGCGCCCACGGTGAGGGTGTCAGCCCATGAGGCAAAGCTCAGGGCGCTGAGGGTTGCTGCGGCGATCAGTGTCAGTGTCTTTTTCATGATGATGGTTCCTGTGTGTATTTATTAGCGTTTATCTAACAGTGAGGTAATGATGTCGCCGCAGAACTGGATAACAAAAACGATGATCAAAATGGTCACCGTTGCCACCAGCGTGACGTCACCATGGTTGCGCTGGAATCCTTCCAGATAAGCCAGATTTCCCAACCCACCGGCGCCAATCACCCCGGCCATTGCGCTGTAGCTCACCAGCGCAATCAGCGTCACCGTAATACCAGAAACCAGTGCGGGTGATGATTCCGGCAGTAAAACCCGAAACACTAAGGTGCTCAGTCGTGCCCCCATTGAGCGCGTTGCTTCTATGACCCCTTTGTCCACTTCGCGCAGGGCGATCTCCACCAGGCGGGCGTAGAACGGTGCGGCGCCCACAATCAGGGCAGGCAGTGCCGCGTTAGCTCCCAGGATGGTGCCAACAACGGTCTTGGTGAACGGGATCAGCAAAACAATCAGAATGATGAACGGGATAGAGCGGAACACGTTCACCACAATTGAAATGACGCTATAGACCGTGCGGTTGTGGAACAATCCGCCGCGGGCGGTTAAAAACAGCGCCAGACCCAGTACGATCCCCAGCACAAAGGTCGCCACACCGGAGAGCGCGGTCATGTACAGCGTCTCAAGCGTTGCCGCCCAGAGCTGATCCCACTTCAGGTGCGGAAAGAGATTCTCAGCCATGTTTAATCACCTCGCCTTCAATATCGCTGTGCTTCAGGTCGGCGAGGATATTGTTCAGTTGTTCATCGGATGCCACCACGTGTACCCACAGTTGGCCAAACACGCCGTGCGCCGTCTGGGTCATTTTTCCGTGCAGAATGTTAAACGGCAGGCCGTAGCGCAGCGTCAATTCACCCACAATCGGTTTATGTGTGCTGTGCCCGGTGAAGGTCAGACGGATGACCGTCCCTTCCAGATCGTTTGCCAGCTCGGTATTAAAGGTCTCTTCCTCGGCGTACTGGCTCACCTGGCGGACAAACTGCTGCGTAATCGGCTGCTGCGGATGGGTAAAAACGCTCAGCACGTCGCCCTCTTCCACCACTTTACCGTTCTCCATCACCGCCACCCGGTCACAGATTTTGCGCACCACGTGCATCTCGTGGGTGATGAGGACGATGGTCAGCCTGAAACGACGGTTTATGTCCAGCAGCAGATCGAGGATCTGATCGGTGGTCTGTGGGTCGAGCGCAGAGGTGGCTTCGTCACAGAGCAATACATCCGGGTTGTTCGCCAGCGCACGCGCAATGCCCACGCGCTGCTTTTGCCCGCCGCTCAGCTGCGACGGATACGCATTTTCGCGGCCTTTCAGCCCGACCAGTTCCACCAGCTCGGCCACGCGGGCCTGAATCCTGGCCTTTGGCACCCCGGCGATCTGCATCGAAAAGGCAATGTTTTCCGCTACCGTTCGCGACCACAGCAGGTTGAAGTGCTGGAACACCATGCTGATCTTCAGACGCGCCTGTCGCAGCGCTTCCCCCTTTGCGGCAGAAATGTCCTGACCGTTAATGGTCACGCTGCCGCTGCTCGGTTTTTCCAGGCCATTTAACAGGCGGATAAGCGTACTTTTCCCCGCGCCGCTGTAGCCAATAATGCCGTATATCTGTCCCTGCTCAATCGTCAGATTGACGTTATCAACGGCCGTGAGCGCCACCTTGCCATTGTCAAAGACCTTCGAAATATTGCTGAGAACAATCATTCTTATTCGTTATCCGTTCGCCCTGGCGGTTTAGAAGTATGGATGTCCAAACGATAGTAATCAGCCGTTACTTGCTTTTAAATGAACAAAAAAGCATGTGTTATAACCAGAGGGAATAAACACTGCCTGTCGCGGGCGGGACCCGTTTAGACCAATTTCAGCAATGTTTTTCTGCACGATGCATATGTCAGAGACGACCCACGCCAAAAACGCGCATTTTTTCAACATATTCTGTTGATATAGCCATCCTCACATCCGGAGCACTTTACGTCTTGCTATCCTGACATCCAAAAACACCATTTATATTCTTTTCTGTTCTAAAAAGCAGAGATTCGTTCTTTCTTGCGAAATTTTCACCGCCCTATCATCCCGTCATGACCTCCTGAAAGGAAAACCCCATGACGATTTACCACTCCGTCACTGAACTGATTGGCCAAACACCGGTTATCCAGCTGCATAAACTGGACACCGGCCTCTGCTCGCTGTTTCTGAAACTGGAGAACCAGAACCCGGGTGGCTCTATAAAGGACCGCGTGGCGCTGTCGATGATTAATGAAGCGGAGCGCACCGGCCAGCTGCAGCCGGGCGGCACGATTATTGAGGCCACGGCGGGGAATACCGGCCTGGGTCTGGCCCTGATCGCCGTCCAGAAAGGCTATTCGCTGATCCTGGTGGTACCGGACAAAATGAGCCGCGAGAAAATCTTCCACCTTCGCGCGCTGGGTGCCCAGGTGGTACTGACGCGTTCGGACGTCAATAAGGGCCATCCCGCCTATTACCAGGATTACGCCCGGCGTCTGGCGAGTGAACTGCCCGGCGCGTTTTACATCGACCAGTTCAACAACGAAGCCAATCCGCTGGCGCACCGTACCACCACCGCGCCGGAGCTGTTTGAACAGCTTAACGGCAGGATCGACGCCATCGTGGTGGGCGTGGGATCAGGCGGCACGCTGGGTGGCCTGCAGGCGTGGTTCGCCGAACACTCGCCGCACACGGAGTTTGTCCTCGCAGACCCGGCAGGATCGGTTCTGGCCGACCAGGTGGAAACCGGACGCTACCGCGACGCGGGCTCCTGGCTGGTTGAGGGAATTGGCGAAGACTTTATTCCGCCACTGGCCCACATTGACGGGGTGAATCGCGCCTGGCGCATCACCGACCGCGACGCGTTCGCCACCGCGCGCGAGCTGCTGAAAACGGAAGGCATTCTGGCTGGCTCCTCCAGCGGAACCCTGCTGGCAGCCGCGCTGAAGTATTGCCAGGCACAGACCACGCCGAAACGCGTGGTGACCTTCGCCTGCGACAGCGGCAACAAATACCTCTCAAAGATGTTCAACGATGACTGGATGCGCCAGCAGGGGCTGATGTCTCGCCCGCAGGCAGGCGATCTCTCCGACTACATTGCGCTGCGCCACGACGAGGGCGCCACCGTCACCGCCGCCCCGGACGACACGCTTTCCACCGTACTGGCACGCATGCGCCTGTATGACATCTCGCAGCTGCCGGTGCTGGAGAACGGCAAGGTGGTGGGCATTATTGATGAGTGGGATCTGCTGCGCCACATTGGCGGCGACGGGGCTCGCTTTGCCCTCCCCGTCACGGCGGCCATGACGCAACAGGTGGAGATTCTCGATAAGCACGCGCCGGAAAGTGCCCTGCACGCCATCTTCGACCGCGGTCTGGTGGCGGTGATTAATGACAATGACCGTTTTCTGGGTCTGATCACCCGTAGCGACCTCCTCACCGCCTGGCGCAACCGTCTACAGCAATAAGGAAACAAAAATGAAAAATCTCGCCACGCTCAGCGTACACAGCGGCCAGGTTAACGATCAACACGGCGCGGTTATGCCGCCCATTTACGCCACCTCGACGTTTGCGCAACCGTCGCCGGGGGAGCATACCGGCTACGAATATTCCCGTAGCGGCAATCCTACCCGCCATGCGCTGGAAACCGCCATCGCCGAACTGGAAGGCGGCACGCGCGGCTATGCTTTTGCCTCCGGTCTGGCCGCCATTTCCACCGTACTGGAGCTGCTGGATAAAGACAGCCATATCGTCGCCATAGATGACGTCTATGGCGGCACCTACCGTCTGATTGAAAACGTGCGCAAGCGCAGCACCGGGCTGCGGGTCAGCTGGGTAAAGCCCGACGATCTGGCCGCGCTGGAAGCCGCCATTGGCCCCCAAACGCGCATGATCTGGGTGGAGACGCCGACTAACCCGCTGCTGAAACTGGCCGACCTGGCAGCCATCGGGGCCATTGCCCGCCGCCATAACGTGATAAGCGTGGCGGATAACACCTTCGCCTCCCCGGTCATTCACCGTCCGCTGGAGCTGGGTTTTGATATCGTGGTGCACTCCGCCACTAAATACCTGAACGGCCATTCCGACGTGGTAGCCGGGCTGGCGGTGGTGGGCGATAACCCGGCGCTGGCGGAACGGTTGGGTTATCTGCAAAACGCCATCGGCGGCGTGCTCGATCCCTTCAGCAGTTTTCTGACGCTGCGCGGAATGCGTACCCTGGCTCTGCGGATGGAAAAGCACAGCAGCAACGCGCTCGCGATTGCGCAATGGCTTGCGCAGCAGCCGCAGGTCGAAAAGGTGTTCTATCCGGGGCTGGATTCGCACCCGCACTATCAGCTCGCCCGCAGGCAAATGGCGCTGCCGGGCGGGATGATTTCCGTCGTGGTGAAAGGTGATGCGCAACGTGCGACGGAGGTGATCCGCAAGCTGAAGCTGTTCACCCTCGCAGAAAGTCTCGGCGGTGTGGAAAGCCTGGTGAGTCAGCCCTACAGCATGACCCACGCCTCTATTCCGCGCGAGCAGCGTCTGGCTAACGGCATTGTGCCGCAGCTAATCCGCCTGTCCGTGGGGATCGAAGAGGCAGACGATCTGATTGCCGATCTGAGTCAGGCGCTGGAAAAATAAGCAAAAGGCGGCAGGGCCCTCGCCTGCCGCCATAAGATGTCATTATGCCTTAACGCATTGATAACAATATTATGTGAAACTGCACAGATTATTTCTGAAACACCGTTTCCATTTTCCTTTTATCTTAAAATCAGCGTATAATGCGCGCCAAATCCCTGGTGAATGGTTTCAGCGCTTGGAATACAAAAAACAACGTACAACTTCTCCTCTCCTTCGTTGGGCTGTCACTCAGGCACACTTTCTTCTGCACGCTCATTTGATGTCTCCTATCCTTAGTGCGTGTCATATACTCTTTTGCAACACAGGTTTGACTCCGCGGCGGTGCGCCCCCGGAGCGAGATTTCCATATCCTTCCCAACTTAAAGACTAAGACTGTCATGAAAAAGACGAAAATTGTTTGTACCATCGGCCCGAAAACCGAATCTGAAGAGATGCTGACCAAAATGCTGGACGCCGGCATGAACGTTATGCGTCTGAACTTCTCTCACGGTGACTACGCTGAACATGGTCAGCGTATCCAGAACTTGCGCAACGTCATGAGCAAGACCGGTAAAAAAGCCGCCATCCTGCTGGATACCAAAGGTCCTGAAATCCGCACCATCAAACTGGAAGGCGGTAACGACGTCTCCCTGAAAGCGGGCCAGACCTTCACCTTCACCACTGACAAGTCTGTGGTCGGTAACAGCGAAATCGTTGCGGTAACCTATGAAGGCTTCACCAGCGATCTGTCTGTGGGTAACACCGTGCTGGTAGACGATGGTCTGATCGGAATGGAAGTCACCTCCATCGAAGGCAACAAAGTCATCTGTAAAGTGCTGAACAACGGCGACCTGGGCGAAAACAAAGGCGTTAACCTGCCAGGCGTTTCCATCGCGCTGCCAGCACTGGCTGAAAAAGACAAGCAAGACCTGATCTTCGGCTGCGAGCAAGGCGTTGATTTCGTTGCTGCCTCCTTCATCCGTAAACGTTCCGACGTGGTTGAAATCCGTGAGCACCTGAAAGCGCACGGCGGCGAGAAGATCCAGATCATCTCCAAAATCGAAAACCAGGAAGGCCTGAATAACTTCGACGAAATCCTCGAAGCGTCTGACGGTATCATGGTTGCGCGTGGCGACCTGGGTGTTGAAATCCCGGTTGAAGAAGTGATCTTCGCGCAGAAGATGATGATCGAGAAATGTGTCCGCGCACGTAAAGTGGTTATCACTGCCACCCAGATGCTGGACTCCATGATCAAAAACCCACGTCCAACCCGCGCAGAAGCAGGCGACGTGGCGAACGCCATCCTCGACGGTACTGATGCCGTCATGCTGTCTGGCGAATCTGCGAAAGGTAAATATCCGCTGGAAGCGGTGTCCATCATGGCCACCATCTGCGAACGTACTGACCGCGTGATGACCAGCCGTCTGGACTTCAACAACGACAGCCGCAAACTGCGCATCACTGAAGCAGTCTGCCGCGGTGCGGTAGAAACGGCTGAGAAGCTGGAAGCGCCACTGATCGTGGTGGCAACGCAGGGCGGTAAATCTGCGCGTGCCGTACGTAAATACTTCCCGGATGCTACCATCCTGGCGCTGACCACCAATGAAACCACTGCGCGTCAGCTGGTGCTGAGCAAAGGTGTTGTTGCGCACCTGGTGAAAGAGATCGCCTCTACTGACGATTTCTACATTCAGGGTAAAGAACTGGCGCTGGAAAGCGGCCTGGCACAGAAAGGCGACGTGGTGGTAATGGTATCGGGTGCACTGGTACCGAGTGGTACAACCAATACCGCATCTGTTCACGTGCTGTAATAATGTTCAAACGAATTAGTTTTTGATAAAAAGCGTCCTTCGGGGCGCTTTTTTTATTCGTGGTATTAGCCAACTCTATTCAAAAAGCAAATCGGGTTTTTCTATTTAATCGCGATTTATGTAAGACGAATCCGATGAAAAATGCCTTTTTTAACATAGCTTTTTCGACAAAAATGCCGAATTCGTTGCTTCTTTGAGCGAACGATCAAAAATAGGCGTATTCCCATCAAAAAAATATTCTCAACCCAAAAAAGTTTGTGTAATACTTGTAACGCTACATGGAGATTAACTCAATCTAGAGGGTATTAATAATGAATCGTACTAAACTGGTACTGGGCGCGGTAATCCTGGGTTCTACTCTGCTGGCAGGTTGCTCCAGCAACGCTAAAATCGATCAGCTGTCTTCTGACGTTCAGACTCTGAACGCTAAAGTTGACCAGCTGAGCAACGACGTGAACGCAATGCGTTCCGACGTTCAGGCTGCTAAAGACGACGCAGCTCGCGCTAACCAGCGTCTGGACAACCAGGCTACTAAATACCGTAAGTAATAGTACCTGTTAATAAAATGGCGCACATTGTGCGCCATTTTTTTTGCCTGCGTCAAACATCCTACTGCGTCACCTTCTCGCCATCCTCTTCCGTTACCGCAGCAGAGACACGGCTGTTCTGCACGGACTGCACGTTGTTGCTGGCTGATGGGCCGTTAGCCGCCGATACGGCGACCGGGATCCCCGCCCGGCGCGACAAGGCTTTATCAATAAGCGCTTTATCACTTCCCGCCTGAGAAACAAACGAGGCAAAGTCAGCGGAATGGGTAATAGGTGTAATCTGCGGGTTTTCTCCCTCCACCTGCGCCAGCGGACGATGTACTTCAATATAGCGTTTGCCATCCGGCTCGACGGAGAACTTCACCGGCTCATTAATAATCTGCACCCGTGTGCCGACCCGCACCTGTTCGAACAGGGCTTTAATGTCCGGGGCATTCATGCGCATACAACCTGAACTCACCCGCAGACCAACGCTGTCCGGCGCACTGGTACCGTGGATGAGATATTCACCATTGCCCACGCCTAAACGCAGTGCAAAGCGTCCCAGCGGGTTATTTGGCCCGGCGGGTACGACCGGCGGCAATTTAATGCCCTGTTCCAGAGAGCGCGCTCTGATGCCCGGCGTCGGGGTCCAGGTTGGATTAGGGATCTTCTGACTCACGCGGGTCGTCGTGACCGGCGTCTCCAGCCCCAGCTGTCCAATCCCCAGCGGGAAAACCTGAACAATATTTCCCCCCGGCGGATAGTAGTAAAGCCGTAACTCGGCCAGGTTCACCACAATACCTTCGCGTGGCGTGTCCGGAAGCAGCATCTGGGATGGAATGGTAATCACCGTTCCCGGCGCAGGGTTTACCGGCGCAATGGTATTATTGGTTTCAAGGAGGAGCTGTGCCGCAGTATTAAACCGACGTGCGATGGTCTGAAGTTTGGTATCCCCTTCTTGTATTGTGTAGGTTTGATTTTGCCCAATCAGACGGCTGCCTGCGGGCGGTAACGGATAATCCATCGCACTGGCCGAATTAAGAGCGCCGAGCGAACCAAGGAGTAAGAGTGTTATTAGAGACGCGCGCTTCATGCTGAGATTCCTTATTCACTGACAGAACGCCAGAAAGCTGAAAAACCAGCGAGGCGGGAACCACCTCGCGAAACAGAATGAATGCTGTCCTGTAAGTCTAGCTAATGATTGCAGCTTTGGCGCGGATGGCGCGAATCATCGCTTCCAGCCCCTGGGAGCGGGACGGGGTGAGGTGTTGGGTCAGGGCCATTTTTTCAAACCACGGGCGCACATCAAAGGCGACAATATCCTGCGCGGACATCTGGTGGTAGAGAATAAAGACCACAGCGATAAGCCCTTTCACAATCGCGGCATCGCTGTCGCCGTGCAATTCAATCGTACCGTCGCCCTTTTGCTCCATCACAATCCACACCTGGCTCTGGCAGCCCTGAATAATATTATCCGGGTTATGCGCCGCTTCACTGAGCGGCGGCAAACGCTGCCCCAGCTCAATAATATAGAGATACTTTTCTTCCCAGTTTGCGCAACGTCCGAAGTTACGCAGTAATTTATCTTTGTCCGGCAACTCTGCCATTGTTCGCTTCTCCGTTAGCCCAGCAACTGGTGAATGCGTTTTAGCCCCGCCACCAGCCTGTCGACCTCTTCCGTTGTGTTGTACATTACCAGCGACGCGCGGCACATTGCCGGGACCTGATAAAATGCCATCAGCGGCATGGCACAGTGGTGCCCGGTACGCACGGCCACGCCATAGTTATCGAGGAAACTGCCCACATCATAGGCATGGTGTTTTCCCAGATTGAACGCAATCACGCCCTGCCGGTTGGCCGGGCCATACAGGGTCAACTCGGGCACACTGGCAAGCTCCTGCAGCGCGTAGTGCATCAGCATCTGCTCATACTCCTGGATGGCCTCAAGGCCAATGGAGGAGACATAAGAGAGAGCAGCCCCAAGCCCGATAATCCCGCCGGTGTTGGGCGTACCAGCCTCAAAACGCCACGGCGCGCGCGCGTAGGTGGTCCCTTCCGACAGGCTGACGGTGGCGATCATCGAGCCGCCCCCTTCCCACGGCGGCATGGCCTGCAAAATATCTTCTTTCACATACAACACGCCGATCCCGGTTGGCCCATAAAGCTTATGCCCGGAGAAGACGTAAAAATCGCAGTCCAGCGCCTGAACATCCACCGCGTGATGCATCACCGCCTGAGCGCCATCAATCAGGACCTTCGCGCCCGCCCGGTGGGCTTTTTCGACGATCTCTGCCACCGGGTTTTCAGTGCCCAGCACGTTAGAGACCTGGGTTATCGCCACCAGCCGCGTGCGGTCGTCCAGCAGGGCATCAAGGTGCTCAAGCTGAAGCGTGCCATCCTGATTCAACGGGATCACCCGTAGCGCAGCACCCACACGCTCACAGAGCATCTGCCACGGCACGATATTGGCGTGGTGTTCCATCTCGGTGATGATGATGTTATCGCCCGCGTGGACCTGCGCACTGCCCCAGCTGTTGGCGACAAGGTTGATCCCTTCCGTCGTGCCGCGCACAAACACCAGTTCTTCCGGCGATCGCGCATTCAGAAAATCGGCCACCTGGGTGCGGACGTTCTCCATACGCTGGGTCGCCTCTGCGCTCAGCGTATGAATACCGCGATGCACGGCGGCGTAACCGTGGCGGTAGAATTCGGCTTCTGCATCCACCACCTGATTCGGTTTTTGCGCGCTGGCAGCGCTGTCGAGATAGGCCAGCGGCAGTCCATTCACTTCACGGGTCAGAACCGGGAAATCGGCCCGTACTTTCTCTACGGGAAAACTCATGCTTCGCCTCCAGGCAGACGCTGACCAATACGGGCCAGCACCTGCTGTTTTAACAGGCCATCATCCAGCGCCTCCGTCAGCTCTGCGGCAAAGGCGTAGATAATCATTTTCTGCGCCGCCTGCTGGTCAATACCGCGCGAACGCAGATAGAACATCTGTTCATCGTCAATGCGCCCGACCGTGGCGCCGTGGCTGCATTTGACGTCGTCGGCATAGATCTCCAGCTGCGGCTTGGTGTCCACTTCTGCCAGGCGCCCCAGCAGCAGGTTGTTGTTGGTCATCTGCCCGTCGGTCTTAATGGCGTGTTGCGCCACATTGATCAGACCGTTAAACACCGCGCGGCCTTTGTCGCTGACAATGGTTTTGTGCAGCTGGCGGCTGTTGCAGTAGCCTTTGTTGTGCTCAAGCCAGGTCCGCGTATCACACACTTCCGATTTGACCGGCATCGCCAGGCTGTTGATGCGCAGGGTGGTGTTCTCGCCGTTAAGCTGCGTGCTGGTATTGTGACGCAGTACCGCGCCCCCCAGCAGGAAGCTGTGGCTGTATGCCGCTGCATCTTGTCCAAGCAGGATATCGTTATGCGCAAAGTGGTGACTCTGCGGGTTCTCGAATGCCAGCTTGATATGGTGCAGCTGAGCGTTGGCGGCGACATTCATCGTCAGGCGCGCCCCGGTAAAGTGGCGGGTATCGTTGAGGCTGACGTAATGTTCAATAATCGTGGCTTCCGCCCCCTCCGCCAGTTCCAGATGGTGGCGATAGTGCGCAGTATTGATTTCATCGCCGTCCAGGCCCTGGGTGATGTGCATCAGCAGCAGCGGTTTCGCCGGGCGCTGGTTTCGCTTCACGTGAATCTGCGTCACACTCTGCGCCAGGCTCTCGGTAAGGTGCAGAAAGACCTCCGGCTGCACGGGTGCCGTCAGGCTCTGGCGCTCATCATTAATGGCGATCGTATAACCGCTCTCGTCGGTGCTGTCGCTCAGATCAGGACGGAACTGTCCGTCGACAAACACCAGGCGCAGGGCACCCACATTCAGCGCCAGTGCATCGCGCTGCGTCGGTGTGATATCCGCCCGTTGCGAGACAAATTCAGCGTTCAGCAGGCCCTCAAGCGGCGTGTACTTCCAGTTCTCATGTTTACGCGTGGGTAAACCGAGGCGCAGCATCTGTTGCAGGTGCTGTTGTGCCTGCTCAGAACGCCTTCCGCCCTGCGCTTCAAACAGGCGGTGCCACTGCTGGAGCGCATTACTGCTGTTCGGTAAGCCAGCCATAACCCTGCTCCTCCAGTTGTTTGACCAGCGTGAAATCACCGGATTTCACAATGCGCCCCTGGTAAAGCACGTGGACGTAATCCGGTTTGATGTAGTCAAGAATACGCTGATAGTGGGTGACGATAATGAATGACCGTTTGCCGTCGCGCAGAGAATTCACCCCGTCGGCGACAATCTTGAGGGCATCGATATCCAGACCGGAATCGGTCTCATCCAGAATGCACAGTTCAGGTTCAAGCACCGCCATCTGCAGAATGTCGTTGCGCTTCTTCTCGCCGCCGGAGAAACCGACGTTCACCGAGCGGGTCAGCAGATCTTCCGGCATTTTCAGCAGCTTGATCTTCTCTTCCATCAGGTCCTGAAAATCAAAACGATCCAGCGCCTCCAGGCCACGGTATTTACGTACCGCGTTGAGCGCCGTTTGCAGGAAGAACTGATTACTGACGCCCGGAATTTCGACCGGATACTGGAAAGCCATAAAGATGCCCTCCCCCGCGCGCTCTTCCGGCGACATCTCCAGCAAATCTTTGCCGTTAAACTCCACCGAGCCGTTGGTCACTTCGTAATCTTCGCGTCCCGCCAGCGTCGCTGAAAGCGTACTTTTCCCGGAGCCATTCGGCCCCATAATGGCGTGGACTTCACCCGGCTTGACGTCAAAATTGAGACCACGCAGGATGGCTTTGTCTTCCACGCTAACCTGTAAATCTTTAATACTTAACATGTGCTTTCCTTAACCGACGCTGTGTTCAAGACTAATGGCGAGGAGTTTCTGGGCTTCAACGGCAAATTCCAGCGGCAGTTCAGAGAACACGTCCTTACAGAAGCCGTTGACAATCATCGAGATGGCATCTTCTTCACTGATCCCGCGCTGCAGGCAGTAGAAAAGCTGATCTTCCCCGATACGCGACGTTGTCGCCTCATGCTCAAGCTGGGCGCTGTTGTTGCGACACTCCACGTACGGGAAGGTATGCGCGCCGCAGTCTGCGCCAATCAGCATGGAGTCACACTGGGTAAAGTTTCGCGCGTTGGTGGCCGTAGGCATGATTTTCACCAGCCCGCGATAGCTGTTCTGGCTGTGTCCGGCGGAAATACCTTTTGAGATGATGGTCGATTTGGTGTTTTTACCAATGTGGATCATCTTGGTGCCGGTATCCGCCTGCTGATGGCCGCTGGTCAGCGCAACGGAATAAAACTCGCCGATGGAGTTATCCCCGCGCAAAATACAGCTCGGATACTTCCAGGTAATGGCCGAGCCGGTTTCAGACTGGGTCCAGGACATCTTGCTGTTTTCGCCTTCGCACAGCGCACGCTTGGTGACGAAGTTGAGGATACCGCCGGTATTACCGTCGCCCGGGAACCAGTTCTGCACCGTGGAGTATTTCACTTCGGCGTCTTTATGGATGATGACTTCAACCACCGCGGCGTGGAGCTGATAGCTGTCGCGCACCGGCGCGGAACACCCTTCGATGTAGCTGACGTAGCTTCCTTCGTCCGCCACCAGAATGGTGCGCTCGAACTGGCCGGTCTTTTCCGCGTTGATGCGGAAATAGGTCGACAGCTCCATTGGACAACGTACCCCTTTCGGCACGTAGATGAAGGTGCCGTCTGAGGCGACCGCTGCGTTGAGCGCCGCGAAGAAGTTGTCGTTAGACGGCACCACGGTGCCAATGTACTTTTTCACCAGTTCCGGGTGATCGTGGATCGCTTCGCCGAAAGAGCAGAAAATGATCCCCTGTTCCGCCAGCTTCTCACGGTAGGTGGTTGCCACCGAGACAGAGTCAAAAATGGCGTCCACCGCCACCTCTTTCCCTTCGCGAACCGGCACGCCAAGCTGGTTAAACGCCTCTTCCACCTCTTTACTCAGGAAGCTATTATCCGCCCCGGTTTGCTGTACCGCGCCGGGCTGCGAGGCGCAGGTGTCGTCACAGCTGCCGCAGGAAGGTGCAGAGTAGTAGCTGTAATCCTGATAATTTAACTTATCGTAGTGGGCTTTCAGCCAGTGCGGCTCTTCCATCTCCAGCCAGGCCCGATAAGCGCTCAGGCGGAATTCGAGCATCCATTCCGGCTCGTTACGTTTGGCTGAAATTGCGCGCACGACATCTTCGTTGATGCCCTTCGCCAGTTCATCAGTTTGCAGCTGGGTGAAGAACCCCTCTTTATAGTTGAGGTGTCCGCCGCTCCAGGTATTTACTTCACTCGTTGCTTCAGTATTACGAGACATAGTACCGCCTATACCCCAAAGCTTTCGCCGCAGCCACATTCGTTCTGGGCTTTCGGGTTATGAAATTTGAATAACTGGTTTAAACCTTCACGCACGTAGTCCACTTCGGTTCCGTCGATAAACGGCATCGCCTGAAGCGCGACATACAGTTTTGCGCCATCCGTTTCAAACACCAGATCATCTTTTTCGGGTTCGGTGACGGTGTCGAGCACATAACCAAACCCCGCGCAGCCGGTCTGCTTAACCCCTAAACGCACGCCGAGGATCTCTGGCTTTTTCGCCACCAGCTCATGAATATGTGCCGCCGCCGCTGGCGTGAGCGTTAAACCGCGCCAGGCGAAATCGGCAGGGTTAAAGGTTTCTGAATGCAGTTCCATAGGTCCACCTCATCTGATAAGCCATCAGGGCATAACACCATGTTAGTGATAACGATTATCACTTCAACCCTCTGACAGCAGGGGCATTAGGCTTAATCGCCCTTTTTGCCTGGTTTTATTAAGCATAGCCCCTGTGAGAGGATGCTGGCGGGATGGATTTAATTGTTCAATGCATTGATTAATAATGCATTTCGCTGCGGCGATCGTCTGATTAAAAGGAAAAACAAAATATGCATCGGAAATGCCTATTTTTGAGATAGCTTCTTTAATGGCGTACACACCATCATGTAGATGCGATTTAGTGCATAGAAAGATGGCCAGCCCATCCACTAACACAGCGAGATAGCACTTTTCGACAGTAAACAATCGAATAATTAGGGTCTTTTTCTGAAAACATACCCTAACTCTGGATCGCATAATTAATCGCTGTAGAATTAACCACACACATTTCAAGGACTTTGGGTGTTACATGGCGTTACAGGGAAAGATGATTCTAAACGGCGCAGATTACGCACCTTTCAATCTGTTTGGAGTGGGCGTGTTCATGGCGCATTCCGGGTTGGGGGCCAGCAGAAACAATGCCAGTTGCGGGCATGTCGCAAACACTGGTTCTATCCCCCCAGGAAAATACTGGATTGTAGATCGCAGGGAAGGCAATTGGTTTTCGCAAAAAAAAGAAGAGATTCACGATATAGCTAATAGATTTGTTGGCCGAAATGCTTTTGGTAAATCTGACTGGTTTGCTTTGTGGCGTGAAGACTGGGGCATTGATGATTACACATGGATAGAAAGCGTAAAACGTGGAAATTTTCGACTGCATCCCGGTACGGTTTCAAAAGGATGCATAACTATCGCCAATATGTCTGATTTTGCGATGATTCGTAACGCCCTAATGAGTACATCACTTATTCAGGTTCCATGCATGCGGTCACTAATGGCGCGGGGATGGGTGGAGGTGGTAGCGGGTGGCTACGTTAAAAAACCTTGTATGTAGGGCAAGTAAAATTATTTATTTTCTCATTTTATTGCTTATTGTTGGTTATATGCTACCAGGACCTGAATTATATGTTGATTATGATTTAGCCAGAAAAACAGCAATGTTTATCAACGGAAATGAGAATGCAGAATCAATGTATGACGCCTATTCATTTATTGACTGGATTACAATGCTAATTATTATTAGCCCTTTTTATATTTTAACAATGAAGTTAATCAAAAAAATAAGGAGAAAATAAAATGCCTATACCTCCATATATGTGGCTTAAAGACGATGGCGGTGCAGATATCAAAGGATCTGTTGACGTACAAGATCGTGAAGGAAGTATTGAAATTATCGGCCTGAGCCACGGTATAAATTTACCCGTTGACAGCGCAAACGGCAAAATCACCGGCACCCGCCAGCACTCATCCATGATGATTGAAAAAGAGGTTGATAGTTCTACGCCATATCTTTACAAGGCTGCAGCAACCGGGCAGACGCTGAAAAGCGCAGAAATCAGGTTTTACCATATCAATGATGCAGGCCAGGAGGTTTGCTATTACACCGTTCTTATGGAGAATGTGAAACTAACTGGCGTCCATTGCAGCGTTCCGAATATAAAACTGGCTGGCAACGATAAAATGAATCACATTGAAAGCGTCAGCATTCAATATGAAAAAATCACCTGGAGAATTATTGACGGCAATATTCAATTTTCAGATGCATGGAATGAGCGCCACACAAGCTGAGTATTTTTGTGGGGAAAGGGACAAAAAAGAAAAAGGCCCTCAAGGCCTCTGATGATTAATGATGAAAGGCGACGGAAAAACCTTGTTCACGCCAGTGATCGAGCTGTTCCTGCTGACGGGGCGTGGGCGATTTTCCCGTCCAGACAAAGAGTTTCTGCCCGGGGAAGAGTTCGGGACGCGGTGAATCAATCGGCTCTGCCAGCACGTCGATATGCCAGCCCTTATTGGCTAAGCGCGCGGCTTCAAGCCACAGATGAGTGCGGTCGTCGCACTCCCAACCGATGAGCAACGCATCTTTACCAGCTTTTTTACGCGATTCTGCCAGGCTTGCCACGGCGAATTCGATCAGCACACCATCAAACAGGCTCGCCATATGGCGCACCGTATTTTGATCCTGATTCATGCGCTGCCTTACGGGGGTAATAATGTTGTCGATCAGCGCATCCATGGCGTGATCGCGGCGAAACTCGCCAATTTTTGCGCGCAGTTTTGCCGGGCTGGCATAGCGCAAAACGGTCATCATCTCTTCCTGGAAAGCGGCCCAGTTACCCTGGGTCATCACTTCCTTGTTCTCCAGCAAGGCTTTTACTTTCCCCACCGAAACGCCTGATTTCATCAGACGTTTGATCTCTTCAATACGCAGGATATCCTCGTCGTCGAACTGACGATGCCCCCCTTCGCTGCGCTGCGGCTTCAACAAACCATAACGGCGCTGCCAGGCACGCAGCGTAACGGGGTTGATACCGCATCGTTCGGCGACTTCGCCGATACTGTAATAGGCCATTAACTCCCTCACGCTCAATACTTCCATACCCAACCACAGCAACCTTATCAGATTGTACAAGCTATTTGTATAACTAAGACCTCAGTTTGAAACAGGTGAATGGTGAGGACACCATCCACGCCGTTAACTCTATTGTTGTCTAAATTCCACCTTACGTACAGTTAACTCTGCCAAAGGTTGTACAGCTTTATCACAATCCAGACTTTTTCTCGGGCCACGAAATTGCCGGAATGCCGCCATGTCGGGGGCTGGCAAACAGGTGTCCCTGGAACTGGGAAATTCCCGCAGATTCCAGCCACATCCACTCCTCAGCCTTCTCTACGCCAACGGCGCAGAACTGAATTTCCAGCGAGGAACAGCACTTGATAATCGCCTGAATGATGGCCTGACGCGGACCGCTTTTATGCACATCCAGCACCAGATCGCGATTAATCTTAATTCTGTCCGGCTGGAACTGGGCCAGCAACTGCAGCCCGGCAAAACCGGCCCCGAAGTGATCGATCGTCACGCTGATACCGGCACTTTTTAACTGCCGGACCGAATGGGTAAACTCATCGAAGCGCGAGATGGCTTCACTTTCGGTGAATTCCACCACAATTTGCTCCGGCACAAAGCCGTTCGCGTCGATAGCGGTGAGCAGGAAATCGACGGCATGCGGGACATTGACCAGCGTCATGGGCAACAGGTTAATCGACAGCGTCTGATTCTGTAGCCCCAGCGCACTGGCCATGGAGAGCGCAACCTGTTTGCTGTGCAAATCTGCTGCGTAGACCTCTTCATGCGGAAGCGCCGCAAAATAGGCCCGTGGCGAGTCGCCGGATGGCGTGCGCAGCAGTGCCTCCCAGGAGACCACCTCCTGCATAAAGGGATCCACAATCGGCTGAAATGCAAAGCTGCAGTCCGCCCCTTTTGCTACCACCGGCGGTTGCGCGGATAACGGCGTCTCCTCGGGGATAAAATCCCAGGTATCGGCGGGCGGCAATTCAAAATAGTTGGCCTTCTCCGTTGCCTCAACGAACGTGCGGAAGAACTGCAGCGGACGATCGTTATAGGTCAGCTGATAGCGGGTCGTGCCCTTATTAAGCACCTGCTGAAGAACATCTTCCCGGTCGAAGTGACGCAAATCAAAGAGCTCCATCCCAACATTGCCAAAACGCCGGGAAGGTCCGTGATCGCGCATCAGTTCCACCACATTGTGGTGACGCGGATCACGGCAGATCTGCTCATAAATGGCGGTCACGTTTTCGACTGGCCCTTCGAGCAACTGAAAAAAGTGCGTGCCGTTAAACAATAGGATCCCCGTGACGTCGGATTGTCGGTTTTTACTATCTGCAGCAGCGACCATGGTTTCCAGCGCTTTCACCGGAACGTCATCGCAGATATGGCTGCGGTATATGATGGTTGTCAGCATGCTTTTCCTGGAGGGGTTAGGGGTTTGGCCACGAAAACGCGTGGATAGAGTTCTGTTATAGCATATTAATTGTCAGGCAAATAATTTACGTCTCAATGATTTAGGACGTTTATGACCCGAATTTTCGATGTTGTACAACTTAACCACGACGCTTCAAGTTGTACAATATATTCTGTTACGATACCGTTACAAACTCCATCAATAACCCTCTGAAATATAAAATGTTTATAAAATATATCATAAAATATTTAAAAATCTGTACATTTTTAATGTACAGATTTGGGATTTGTGTATACCTTAAATGTAACGTTAGTGATTACTAAATTTTACAGGAGCGAAACATGCAACAGAACGGTTACGTCGCAGATTCTGCCGCCGCTATTGCGCAGTACTTCGAAAAAGCCGCGCTTCCAACGCAACAGGAAACGCTGGGTGAAGTTGTGGTTGAAATTCTTAGCGACGGGCGAAACCTCAACCGCAAGTCGCTCTGCACCAAACTCTTAAGTCGCCTCGAAAAGGCCGAAGGGCCGGAAGAGGAACAGCATTACCACATGCTGCTTGGTTTGCTCTTCGAACGGTAACGTTATGAATCGCAGTGACGCTGAAAGACTCACAGACCAGCTTATCGGTGAAGCCGTGCTTTCCCTCCTGAAAGAACGGGGGCCACTGACGACCGATTCTCTGGTACAGCGTCTGCGTAAAATGCAAATACATGAAAAGGATCCCCGGCGGCGGGAGACACTGGCGAGGGTGATAGCCGACATCGGCTCAAAAAACAGCGCCTTTATACGTCGCAGAACCGCGCAAGGACGACCAATCAGAGAGGGTTCTCTCAAGGATAACAGAGACAATGTAGTGCCGTTATTTGGTGATGGAAAACCGTCCAATCCCAGGAAAATACATTGACTGCAATTTAACAGCTACGGTGAGAACAAATGAGACAGAATATTCAGCCACAACCCGAATACCATTCGGCTTTTCTGGACAGCGCTTTGTCGGAGTATTTCCGCCACGCTGGCGATCGTTTTGCTGAAGAATCCGCGATTTTTTCTACTGCAGTACGTTGTGTCCTGGCCACGGAAGGTCACCTTACCAATAAAGCGATCATTCTCTGGCTGATCCAGACGCTGGAAGCGACGGATGACGTGGTTCAGGCCGACGTCATTCGTAAAACGCTGGAAATTGTTGTGGGTTACACAATGGACGACCTTTAAAATTAGCTAACGTGTCATCGTCATAACTGTCGACCAGCCTGACGATGACACCCCTCCCCCCTCATAACACCCTGTGAAACACGCATCGTAAAGATGGCACACTTCCTGCTTACTCCTCTTTACGGGATCGGGCTCTCCGGTCATCTTGCTTCATTTCTTAACAGGTCTGTTATTGATGAAAAAAATCGCCAGCGTCTGCCCTTACTGTGGTGCAGGCTGTAAATTAAACCTCGTTGTTGAAAATAACCGTATTATCCGTGCCGAAGCCGCAGACGGCGTAACCAATCAGGGCACCTTGTGCCTGAAAGGCTTTTACGGCTGGGACTTCCTTAACGATACCCGCTTGCTCACCCCTCGCCTGACGCAACCGATGATCCGCTACCACAAAGGCGAACCCTTTACCCCGGTCACCTGGGACGAGGCCATTCGTTATACCGCCAACAAGCTTAAAAACATTAAAGCGCAGTTCGGCCCGCGGTCCATCATGACCACCGGCTCTTCCCGGGGGACGGGCAATGAAACCAACTATGTGATGCAGAAATTCGCCCGTGCGGTACTCCATACCAACAACGTGGACTGCTGCGCACGCGTCTGCCACGGGCCTTCCGTGGCGGGTTTGCAGGAAACGCTGGGCAACGGCGCGATGAGTAATTCCATTAACGACATTGAACACTCAAAATGCCTGCTGGTTTTCGGATACAACTGCGCCGATTCCCATCTTATTGTCGCCCGCCGCGTGCTGAAAGCCCGTGAGAACGGTGCGAAAATTATCGTCTGCGATCCGCGTCGGATTGAAACAGCCCGCATTGCCGACCAACATCTGCAACTGGAAAACGGCAGCAATATGGCACTGGTTAACGCCTTTGGCTATGTGCTGCTGGAAGAGGAGTTGTACGACAAAAACTACGTCGCACGCTTTACGGAGGGGCTTGAGGCCTACCGGCAGACGGTGAAAGAGTACGCGCCAGAGAAGGTCGAACATCTGACCGGCATACCCGCCCACGATGTCCGCCAGGCGATGCGCACTTTCGCAGCGGCCCCCTCCGCGACCGTGATGTGGGGAATGGGCGTCACACAGTTTGGTCAGGCCGTAGATGTGGTAAAAGGGCTCTCGAGTCTGGCGCTGTTAACCGGTAACCTTGGTCGCCCTGCCGTCGGCGTCGGTCCCGTTCGCGGACAAAATAACGTGCAGGGAGCGTGTGACATGGGCGTTTTGCCCAATATGTTCCCCGGCTATCAGGACGTGACGGACCCGGCTATCAGGCAGAAGTTCGCCGATGCCTGGGGAATTGACGTTACGGTAATGGACGATCGCGTCGGCACGCGTATTACCGAGGTGCCGCATCTCGCCCTGGAAGGTAAAGTCAAAGCCTATTACATCATGGGGGAAGACCCGCTGCAGACCGAGGCCGACCTGGGCCTGGTGCGCAGCGGCTTTGAGGCGCTCGACTTTGTGGTGGTACAGGACATCTTCATGACCAAAACGGCGGAAGTGGCGGATGTTCTGTTACCCGCCACCTCCTGGGGCGAACACGGGGGCGTCTTTACCTGTGCCGATCGTGGCTTCCAGCGTTTCGGCAAGGCCGTCGAGGCCAGCGGCAACGTAAAGCGCGACTGGGAGATCATCAGCCTGCTGGCGACAGAAATGGGCTATCCGATGCACTACACCTCAAACCAGCAGATCTGGGATGAGATGCGCGCGCTGTGTCCGCTGTTCTACGGCGTAACATACGAAAAAATGGGCGAAATGGGCCATGTCCAGTGGCCATGCCCAACGCTCGATCACCCCGGCACACCGTACCTGTACAAAGATAATCACTTCGACACGCCAACCGGCAAAGGGCAACTGTTTGCCGCGCCCTGGCGAGCGCCCGCTGAAACACCTGACGAAGACTATCCTCTGGTACTCTGCACGGTGCGCGAAGTGGGGCATTACTCCTGTCGTTCCATGACCGGGAACTGCGCCGCGCTGCAAAGCCTGGCCGACGAACCGGGTCGGGTACAACTGAACCCGGCGGATGCGGAACAACGCGGTATCACTGACGGGCAACTGGTCTGGGTGCGTTCGCGCCGCGGTAAAGTGATTACCCGCGCCAGCCTCAGCGAACGCATCAACCCCGGGGCTGTATATATGACCTATCAGTGGTGGATTGGTGCCTGCAACGAACTGACGCAGGATAATCTTGATCCGATCTCCAAAACGCCGGAAACGAAGTATTGTGCGGTTCAGCTGGACGCCATTGAGGATCAACGCTGGGCTGAGGACTTTGCAGCATCTGCGTACCAGTCCATGAAGTCTCGGCTGATCAGTGCGGTGAATGTCTGAGAAAATGCCGGGTGGCGCTGCGCTTACCCGGCCTACGTTACGGGCGTTTATCCAATCAACAGCAGGCAGGATAAATCATCGCCGCCATTGATTTTATCAATCGCAGCGTCCATGCGGGCATCAATGGTGTTATTGTGCATGGTCTTTTCGGAGAGGCTGGGGATGGTTTTCATTACCACCTGTTGGTCGATTTCGCCCTGCATCGATCTCACGCTGAGGATGAATTTGATATAGAAAAAGTCCAGCACGATACGATAAAACTGACGCATCATCGTCGCCATGTTTTTGCCGGGGAAATAGCTGCTGTAGAGTTTGTACAGCAGGTAATTGCGTAACACGTAAGGTTCTGACAAACAGGAATCCTCACATAATTTGTGCCACTGCTGATTAATCGCGTCGAATTTTGTCTCCAGTTCCGCCGCGTCGCTAATACCGGCAACATCCAGGTATGCGGCAATTTGCTGATGCCCTTCAAGAATAAAACCGTCCCGGGCTGAATCTTTTGCAACATGCGTTCCCATGACGGACAACGCCAGATATTTCATTGCGTTTGACTTCGCCAGATGTCCGGAATCCATCAGCGATTTTCCGCTTTGCAACTCATTGAGAAGCGCTTCGTAGAAATTTTCCACTTCAGCAAATTTATTATGCAGATCAAAGTTAACGTGCTGGAGACAAAGAATAAACTGCGCCAGCGCCATCAAATTTTCTTCTATATTACGGGATGGCGACTGGATTAAATTCCAGGCGAAAAGATGGATCACCTGCTGTGTCTGCGAGACAGACTGGCGCTGCCCAATCAAATTGGTTTTATAGCCCGCCACGAGCTCATCCTGCTCCTGAAGCAGCATCGCATCCGGGTCAAACAGCACCCGCCGCACCACTTCCGGGCAGGAGAGCGTCATCGTATGCCGTGTCTCATCCTGGTAGCGAGTTGAACTCCGGGGGTAAGTGCTGCAGGTACGCGAGAGCGCCTCTTCCCCCAGATCGCGGTGGACCATGCAGAGCTTGTTTTCATCGATAAAAGGACAGTCCCCTTTTTCGTTTAACTTCACTCTTGAGTAGCTATTCTTACCCTTTCGCTGAAGGATAAGGTTCTTTTTGGCAATGGCGGCAATCTCTGTGTGCGAGGAGAGAACGTATTTCTGATGGGTTTTCTTGTCGATAGCGATTGTCCAGCCACGACAACATGACATTAAGCATTCTGGCCCAACACACTTAAACTTACAGACAAAAATCGGCTTGATGGTTTTATGAATTTGCATAGCGAAGGCGTCATTATATAAAGCATAAAAAGTACCATGACGCGCGCGCTATGCTAAAGGCGCATAACGGCGCACAAATTCAGGTAATTTACAGTATCAAAGAGAATGCGAGATAGTCACCGAGCCGGTTAGGATAACTGTTCCTCTGCACCATTCGGCGAATAAGGGCAATCAGTTCAAAATCGGTTCGCAGATTAAATTTCTGCATCATTACATACTTTTGTGTAAAAACGGTTTTATCGCTGATCTTCAGCGCATGCGCGATCTGCACTACCGATAATCCCCGGTAAAAATTGGCCATAATGCGTTTTTGCTGGGGTGATAATATTTTATGCTGACACTCTGCGCAGCTTTTTTGCTTCCAGCTGTTCCCCGCCAGCTCTGCGCGGTACCAGGCGATGAACAGCACCTGGCTTATCCGATCAAGCGAAGCACGACGCGAAATAAAAATAATATCGTTAAAGCAGGAGGGTAAGGCAGAAAAATGATATTCATCTTCCACCAATCCGATCACAATCCCTTTCTGGCGCGCCTGTAATTCGGGAAAACAGACCAGCGCCTCCCCCATACAAAACGAGAGAACGATAATATCGGCGGCACTGACGTTATCACGGCTAAGCTCCGCCTCGAAATGAATCTGCTGTTTAAAATTACGCAAAAAGAATTCCACAAAGAAACACTGCAGCCCATGGTGAAAAAATTGGTCTGTCTCTTGAATCAGAATATTCAACATAGCAAATACCGATGTGGGTCAGTCAATAAGCGTTATTAACGCGCGGGATTGTTAATTGTATTGCATGGTCATCACAACAACGGCGCTGACACTGCCCGGCGTCGCGCCACCGGTTACAGATTTTACCGAAGCCTGCATGGCCATGGTCGCCGTTCTGTCCGGCGCAATATTTTGCGTTATGCTGGACCCGGTCCCCTTCAGCGTTCCCGTTGCGGCCTCACGCATGGCTATCGCCACGTTTGTCGCCGAGCCGCTGTTCATGTAGTAGTCCGCACCGGCCGCCGGATCGGGGGTGCCGGTGAACGAGACCGTGACGCTTCGGGTCCCCGCCGGGCACTGGGTAAATTGCAAATTAAACGGCACCGGATCGGATGTCGATCCCGGCGTCGCCATATTAGTCGCCTGTATATTTCCAAGATTAATATCCAGGTTTGCGCTCCCGCCATTAAATACGCAGGGCGAGGCGATGATATTTCCCGTCACGCCCAGATTAACGCTATCAGCTGCAATGACGTTCCAGCTGAATGCAAGGAGGAACATCCCTCTCCTGAAGGGTAATTTCATCATTTCACCTGTTACTGGTAGGTCAAATTAAGGGTGGCGGAGGCGTTTGCCGAGCCGGACTCAACGGATGTTAATGTCTGGAAATAGCGTGCCGTTAACGGAAGCGTCTCCTGCCCGCCTGCAGACTGTTTTAATAAAAGACGGCTGTTTAACGTCAGCGGCGAGCCGTTATAGAGAAGCTGCACGCCAACGCCTTTTGCGGTGCCGCTGTTTCCCTGCCCTGTTAATGCCATTACGCTGGTATTCGCACTGTCCGGGTTCTGTATTCCGCTCAGGGAAACCGAAATATTGGTGCCAACGCTGCAGTTCAACCCGAGGTTTTGCGTATTCTGCGCAACTGCTGGCGTGGTGCCCACCACTGAGCCAAATGCTGCGGCCGAAATATCACCAATCGGGAACGTCAGCTGCGGCGTGGTGATGGTGCAGGCCAGCGCGTTGATTGTGCCGCCGGTCAGCTGCACGGTTAACCCGTCACGGTAAATACCGTCGCTGCCCTGCAGCGTCACCGCCCCTATGGGGCCTGGCGTTAAGGCGCCGGACGATACCGGGCCAGTCACCACCAACTCGACCCAGCCCCCGTACCAGACCACATACGAGGTCTGCGCACTATACGAGAACGTATTGCTCGGGTTCTCAAAATAGGCATTTGATGAAAGCCGAATGCCAATCCCGCTAACGTTGGTGTTGTAAACATGATTGCCGTAGCTGCTCAGCGCGGCATTGTTGTATCGCATGCTAAAACCCAGCATAAGCGGATTAGTACACCCGCTAAGGTAGGTGCCGGTACTGCTCGCCGCGCCGGAAAAAATCACCGTGCCGACAGGCGCATCGCGCTGAACATTAATTGTGCCCACCGACAGCGTAGAAAGCTGAGGCGTAATGGTGGTGCAGGTCCCGGCCCGGGCGATATGCCATGCACAAAGACAGCACAGCAGTAATAACATGTTGATCCGTTTCATCTTAATGCTCCCGGCGACACGAGACGCTGATGTCCGTGATGCCGCCGTATTGCGCTCTATTCGGCAAGCTAAAATCTGCCCGACACTGCTGGTGAGGTTGATGTCCCCATGTTGCCAGGACCGTGCCCTGGTCGCGCAGGCCGGTTAAATAGACCTGGCCGCGATCGCCCACGATAAAGCTGCTCTTGTCATCATCCGCCAGGGTAACAACCGCGCCAAACGGCACGAACTGCTCAGGCGTCGTCAACGTCATCAGCACCCGGCGTCCGACTTTGGACAAATAATCGGCTTTTACCACCGCGCCGCGCGTAGGCGTGACCGTGCGGGTGTTGATCTCCAGTTCCACATCGTCAGGCATATTTTCCGGATCGAGAGTGAGATCGTTTTTGCGGTATACGGAGAGGTTATTCACCACCGTATAGCCCCGGAAATCCGTTCGCACGCCGGACTGATTACGAATATTCACGCCGTGCGCGCCCGGGGCTTTGATTAACGCGTTGGTTTCCCCCAGCGGCTGAGACAGCGTCACGCCATCAGCATGCGCGAGGATCCCCCCCTGCAAACCATAGCTAAGGCGCTCGCTATGTTTGTCGTACCCATAGCCCGCCGTAACTTCCCCGTACGTGCCTTTATAGTCGCCGTTGAGCGTACCGGTATAGCCCACGCCATCCGTACCGTAACCCTGCTGGATATTCCAGCTCAGGGCGCTATTGTCGAGGGCCACCCCGTTCATGCCGATACTGTGCGTCGTGCCACTGTTCTTGCTGGCGTTCAGGCCATAGTTAGCCCACGTCTGCGGCAGAAATTTATCCAGCGGTACGCTAACGGTCAGCGCCAGAAGCTGGTCGTTAGCGTAGGTCTTTATCTTTCCACTGCCGGACGACGGGCTGCCATTTTTGCTGTATGTCCAGCTCACGCCATAGCTGATGTTGTGCCAGTCATTGTTGTAGCCGACACTCCACGAGGCCATGGGTCTGTCATCGTTCCAGTAATCTTCCCGCGCGGCGCTGAGCGTCAGCGCGCCCCGGTCACCGCCCAGCGTCTGGCTCATGGTGAGCTCCAGGCGGTTACGCCGTCTGTCCTGAAGTGCGCCGCTGTTCCCCCAGGAGTCCAGCACGTCCTGGAGTCCGTAATAGCCGCGCGTTGAATAACGGTACCCCGCAATCGAAAAGTTGGTGCCGGTATTAATAACGTTCTTGCTGTAACGCGCTCGCCAGGACTGCCCCTGCGTTTTTGCAGTATTGGCCGGCGTTGACCAGGCCTGGGTGACATCGACGGAAAGCGCGCCGAAGTCCCCCATGTTTTTACCGGCTCCGACCGCAAACGACTGGTATTTGCTGGCCCCCTGCACCCCGCCATAGATCGTGATGCCCTTCTGAAGCCCATAAATCGCGGCGATCTGCCCGAACGGGGTTTTCTCGACGCTGCTGTTGTAGGCGCGATACTGTCCACCGGTGAGGGCATATTTCAGTCGCCCTTCGCGCTGCAATACCGGTACCGAGGCATACGGCAGCGTGAAATGCTGCTCGCTGCCATCGGCCTCTTTGATGGTCACGTCTAAATCGCCCGCGCCGCCGGTGGGATACATATCGTTAATTTCAAACGCGCCCGGCGCCACGTAGCTTTGGTAGATCTGATAGCCATTCTGGCGAATCACCACCTGAGCATTGGTGCGCGCGATCCCGCGGACCACGGGGGCATAGCCTTTCAGGGAGTCCGGTAACATGTCATCATCCGAGGCCAGCTGAACCCCGCGAAAAGGCACGCTGTCAAAGACATCCGCCGGGGCGGAACTGTCCCCAAGGGTAAGCTGCGCTTTCAGGGGAATAACGGCACGTTGCAGATAGCTGTAGACCGTGTCCCATCGATCTTTCCCCGCGCCATCCCGTGACCAGGTGGTGTAGTTGCGTAGACGCCACGGGCCAATATTTATCCCCGGACGCAGGTTCGCATACTGGCTGTTGCTGCTGGCCCCCTCACCCGCTTTCGCCCGGCTGTTCGCGCCGCTGAGGCTGTAATTGAGCATGGCTGCCGTTATCCCCTCATCCCACATCTCCGGCGGCACATAGCCTCTTGCCGGCAGATCGATGGCGGCCTGCGGAATACTCAACACCAGACGCTGGGCACCAAACTGGAAATCGGCACTGGCCTGGGGAATCGCCTGAAGATTGACGCATTCACCGTGTCCTGCACTGAGCGCAGGAAATAATGCCGTTTTCACCCCCCAGCGTTTTAATTGCGCAAGACTCAGACAAGGCTGCAATGACGCATCGCCGTTGTCGGCTTTGCTCGCGGTAAACTGAATATCCCCCGTCTCCAGAAACGCGTCGTCGACAATAATATCGACATGGTAGATCCCCGGTGCCTGCGAGCCTGATTCAAAGGCCGACAAATCGGCTTTATCCATGCCTGGATTATCCAGCTCAATTAATTCGGAGTTAAAGGCAACACTGGCGTAGAGCGAGGTTGAGGATCCGCCAAACGCTAAGGCGATAAACATCGCCAGGCGTGCGGGTATCATTGTGTTATTTACCGTCATTGCGAATTACCGGGTTAATGCAGGCGTTGCCGTTTGTGAAAGGATCACAAACTGGCTTGATGTAATACGCCGGGACTGCCATAGTCGTTGATAATTTTAAACGTGAGTAAATTTCCCCTTGCCTCATTGGGTAATACAAACCGGGCTGAGGCGCCGGGTAACACGTAGGTCACATCGTCCAGCTTTTTCCCCCCCAGCGTAATTTCATTAAAATTGACGACATATTGCGTGGGGTTGTTGACCTGAATTTCATTCCCGGCTCGTTGCCAGGTTAATTTATTAGCCTGTTCTTCTGGCGTAGACGCCCGCAAACTTTCTGGCCGGTAGATCAGTTTGATGCGCGTTTTCACTGCTATTTGCAGGGCGTTCGTCTGTTTTGATGCCGAAGGGATCGCTTTAATATTCAGCCAAAATAAACTTTCCTGCTGCTGAGGCAGTGCGCCCGCCATCACAATTCGCTCGACGTTTTTTTGCCCGCCATCCAGTCGGTATAACGGTGGTGTAATAATAAAAGGCGCTTTACCTGAATTACCTTCCGGCGTATCTATCCATGACTGAATTAAATAAGGCGTCGCGTCAGGATTATTAATGCTTATTGACGCCTCTTTTTTTGTCCCATCGAAAATGATACGGGTGCCGCCAATAATCACTCCGGCCTGCGCTGTGCTCAGCGTCAGTGCTGACAGCGCTACGGCCAGTCCGGTTGTGTTGATAAAACGCATTGTAAACCTCATACCACAAAGGGGCCGGGCTGGCCCCCTGCACATTGCTGCAAACGATTAGTTGTAAATCACGGAGAAGTTAGCGACAGAATTCGCCGGACCGGCGGTGACAGTCGCTGCGGTGGAAATATACTGAGCGTAGAAACTCAGGGTATTATCCACGGTGCTGCTCAGCACATAGCTATAGCTGTTGCTGCCGTGAAGCGGCAGATCCGCCTTATCCGCACTCATCAGGTTGATTGCCACTCCGGTCGCCGCTCCCGCCGCGGACGAATCAATCGCCAGCAGGCTGGAATTGGTGGCATCTGGCGTACCATCAAAGCGAACCTTCGCGTTGGTCACCGTCACCGGGCAATTTTTCAACACGATATTAAATTGCGTGGCTGCGGTTCTGGCCCCGGTGGTTGGAAACTCGGTCTTATAATAATCACCTAATACCACCACCTGGTTCTGCGAAGCCACATCGACGTCACAGGCGGAATCCAGAATATTTCCGTTAAAATTAACGGTACCTGCTGCGGCGAAAGCGTGGGTTGCTGTCAGGGCGGAACCCACTGCCAGCAGGGTTATCATCATTTTATTTTTCATCATCAAATCCTGTATCACTTTATTTATTACTGAAATCCAGATTACATAATTCGGGCTTCATCAGCCGATGACCGAAATTTATACAACTCTTTTTCGGCACACAATCTATTTTGAGGTCTAGCTGTAGACTTCTCTTTAACAAAATAAATACATTTCAGTTTTGAAATTTCTTAAGCCTTTCTATTTTCAGTCTACTTTTAGACCCCTAATTTACGTCCTTAGAATTCATATAATTAGGCTCGTCATTTACTGCGGTCTATTTTTGGACCCGTCTTAAATATTCCACGACCCGCTGTTTTTTAAGATAATTCTCTATATCGATCAAATAATGATCGCGTCCGTGAATGAGGTATCTGATGAACACCCGAATGGCTCCCAGTCTCGATAATGAAAAAGCCACCGTGCTTACGGCTAAACCCTATAAGCACATCGAGAAATTAATTGATCATCTTCTTCCGCTGGCAGAGAGGCGCATACTGTCCCGGGGGGAAGTGCTCCACTATTATGCAAACGACGTGCGTCAGTGTTTTTTATTGCTCCAGGGCAGCGTGGCGTTGCACCGTCGGGGAGATGGCATCGTCTTAAATTCTGAATCCGCGCCGTTTATTCTTGGCGTGAGTAGCCAGTTCTCCTCAGAGCACCTGTATGTCAGGGCGCTGGAGACCTCCGAACTCGCCGGGGTTTCGCTGGAGCGTTTTAACGGCGTGATTGCGCAACACAATTTGTGGGAGCCGTTTTCGCATCTGCTGATCTATACCGCCTCCCGGGTCTATGAGCACTGCTCGCGGATCTCGCAGATGTCGGCCTATGACATCATCCGTTTTCAGCTGGTTGAATTGATGCAGGAGCCCGAAGCAATACGGCTGAACACCACGGCGGCCGCCTATATACAAAGTCGCACCTGGCTTTCGCGTAGCGGGATAATGCGGATCCTGGCCGAGCTGCGCACCGGGAAGTACATTACGATGGAGCGCGGCGTGCTGCTTGATGTCCACCATCTGCCGCGGAAATACTGATTCAGGTGATGTCGGTAATAAGGAGTAACGCTATAATCAGAAAGACGATTCTTTCAGGTTCAGGTTATGTCCTCCACAGAAAAACCCCATCGTGGTTCTCCCTATGCGCAAGCGCTGATTACGCACTTACAACCTTACTCTACTGTCCGTCATCTCGATCGCGGGGAGCAGCTGGATCTGGTGGTTGATGGCCGGGGAATGAGTTATTTGATTCTGGAAGGGACCGTTGCCATTTACCGACGCAGCGACAATCTGATGCTGTCGACCGCGAAAAGCCCGGCGTTATTTGGAGTGGCTAATATTAATGACATCTTTTTTGACGACTACCTGAAAACGGTGACCCCCTGCAAGATTGGAACGCTGACCGCAGAGCAGCTCCACGTCATTATTCAAGAGAAGGCGCTGTGGGGGTTGATATCAAACCACCTGATGTTTATGTACAACCGGCTCTATAACACCGTCATGCCAAAGGGTGCCCCGACGGCCTATGAGATGATCCGCCAGCAGCTGATGTTATTAATGAATGAAGATGAATCTTATCGCCGGGAGATAACCGCAGAACGCTACATTCGCGATAAAACCCAGCTTTCCCGCAGCGGCGTGATGCGTATCCTGGCCGATCTCAAAACAGGGGGCTTTATTGAAATGGAAGATGGCAGGCTGATTAAAATCAATAAACTTCCCGCCCGGTACTGAATTGCAGACACAAAAAAGGCCGCGCTCGCGGCCTTTTCACTCTCTCAATGGACGTGAACGCCCAAGCGCCAGGCAAAATAGATCTCTTCTTTCAGTTCATTCGAAGAGAGCGCCAGCAAATCTGTAAACTCCAGTTCAAGCTGTTTCAGCTTTTTCAGGTACTGCGCCGGAGACAGGTTGCTGTTATCGCGACGTAAATATTCAAGTGCCAGTTGCGTTGGGGTTATTTCAGTATCCATGATGTCCTCACTTGTGTACAAATCCTGACCAGTATATCACAACACCCTGGCGAGATTTTGACCAAATGCAAAAACATCAGGAAATTTACACCACCGCCGTGGTCAGCCTGGATGAGCAGCACAGCCGATCCTGCTCATCGAGAATATCAATCTGCCACACCTGATGACGGCTACCGGCGTGCAGCGCGCGGCAAATACCGCGCACGCGCCCGCTGCGCACCGAGCGAATATGGTTGGCGTTCACCTCAAGCCCGACGACCTTCTGCTCCCCTTCGGTGCAGAGATACCCCGCCACCGAGCCCAGGGTTTCGGCCAGCACCACGGACGCACCGCCGTGCAGTAAACCAAACGGCTGGTGCGTACGATGATCGACAGGCATGGTGGCCTCCAGATCGTCTTCCCCAATGCGGATAAACTGGATATCCAGCAACCCGACCATATTCCCCTCGCCCATGGCGTTTAACGCCTGTAGCGTGACGGCACGTTTCCAGATCATCCGATAATCTCCAGTAAAGCCTGTAACGGATGGCGTACCCCGTTACCTTCAACACGTTTCACCTGGCTGCGGCAGGAGTAGCCCGTTGCCAGGCAGCGGTTTCGCGGCAAGCGCTGCATCGCCTGATGCCATGACAGCTCGTAAATACCGAGCGAGTTGGCGTGATTCTTCACTTCATGCCCGTAAGTGCCTGCCATGCCGCAGCAACCGACGCTGACGCTCTCAAGCTTCGCGCCAAAGCGGGCAAAAATAGAGGCCCATTGCGCAGGTGCGCCCGGCAGCGCGGTGACTTCGGTACAGTGGCCAAACAGGTACCACGGCTCACCGCTGACCTCCATGGCGCTGGTCTGCTCGAGGGCCGCCGGCAGCCACTCGTGCACCAGCATAACGTGGAACGCCCCGCGTTTATCGCCCAGCGTCTGCTTATATTCATCGCGATAGCAGAGCACCAGCGCCGGATCGACACCCACCATCGGCATGCCCAGCCCGGCGACCCGGTTAAGGAAATCAGACGTTTTTTGCGCCGTTTTCGCGAAGCGGTTGAGGAAGCCTTTAATGTGTTGCGCCTTACCGTTAGGTGAGAACGGCAGAACCACCGGCTGATACCCCAGTTTTTCCGCCAGACGGACAAAATCGGCCACCACCTGCGCGTCGTAATAGCTGGTAAACGGATCCTGCACCACCAGCACCACCTTCGCTTTTTGCTCAGGGCTTAACGCCTCAAGCTGCTCCAGGGTCATGTTTGCCGAGCGGTGCCCCACCAGCTGACGCTGCAGCGACGGCACCGAGAGCAGCGGCAGATCCACCATTCCGATATGTTTTTCGGAAAGCTTGCGCACCAGCGGCTGATTGATAAAGAAGTTGAACGTCTTTGGCGCCCGGGCCATCAGCGGGGCATAGCTCTCCACCGTTGCCACCAGATGGTCGCGCATCGGGCGCAGATAGCGCGTGTGGTAGAGCTGCAGGAAGCGCGAGCGGAACTCCGGTACGTCGATCTTAATCGGGCACTGGGTCGAACAGGCTTTACAGGCCAGGCAGCCGGACATGGCCTCTTTCACCTCATGGGAGAAATCATACTCGCCCTTATTCGCATGCCAGCTGTTGCGGGTGCGCTCTATCAGGGAACGCAGGCTGGCCCGTTTTTCCGGCAACTCCTGCTCCAGCTTGAGCGGGTCGATACCGCGATCGGCCAGCAAACGCAGCCATTCGCGTACCAGCGTCGCACGCCCTTTTGGCGAATGAATGCGGTTGCTGGTGATTTTCATCGACGGGCACATCGGGCTTTTCACGTCGAAGTTAAAGCACAGGCCGTTGCCGTTACACTCCAGCGCCCCGCGCCAGGACGCGCGCACGGCAATCGGGATTTGTCTGTCGTACGTGCCGCGCTTGACGGCATCCACCTGCAGCATGGGCGCGTCCACCCCCTCCGGCGGACAAATTTTCCCCGGGTTGAGACGGTTATTGGGATCGAACGCCGCTTTGACCTTGCGCAGCTCGCCGAAGAGTTGTTCACCGAAGAACGCCGGGCTGTACTCGGCGCGGAACCCTTTTCCGTGTTCCCCCCACAGCAGGCCGCCATATTTCGCGGTTAAGGCCACCACCTCATCGGAGATCTGTTTCATCAGGATCTCCTGCTGCGGATCGCACATGTCCAGGGCCGGACGCACATGCAGCACCCCGGCATCAACGTGGCCGAACATGCCATAGCTCAGGCCGTGGCTGTCCAGCAGTGCACGAAATTCAACGATATAATCCGCCAGATGCTCAGGAGGGACGCAGGTATCTTCCGCAAACGGAATCGGCTTCGCGGCGCCTTTGGCATTGCCGAGCAGCCCCACCGCTTTTTTACGCATCGCGTAGATACGCTCAATGCCGGCCAGGTCGTTACAGAGCTGCCAGCCAATGACCCCACCTTCGCCGTGGGCGATCAGTTCATCAAGCCGCTGACAGAGCGTGGTCACCTGGCTATCGATAAGTTCTGCATCGTCTCCGGCAAATTCAACGATGTTAAGCCCAAGCATCTCTTTGTCCGGCACATCGGTAATCAGCTCCCGCACCGAGTGCCAGACGATATCTTCCCGCGCCAGATTAAGCACCTTCGAGTCAACGGTTTCCACCGACAGCGCCTGCGCCTCCACCATAAACGGGGCATTACGCAGCGCGGAATCAAAGGAGTCATATTTGACGTTCACCAGGCGGCGCACTTTGGGCAGCCGGGTGATATCCAGCCGCGCCTCGGTAATAAACGCCAGCGTTCCTTCGGAGCCGGTCAGCACACGGGTCAAATCAAACTGGGTCAGTTCGTCGTTAAAGACGTGACGCAGGTCGTAACCGGTGAGGAAACGGTTCAGTTTGGGGAATTTGTCGAGGATCAGCTGGCGGTTATCGCGACAGCGTTCCAGCACGGTGCGATAGATGCGCCCGCTTGCGGTGTTCTCTTTACCCAGCGTTTCAGCCAGCTCAACCGGCACAGGCTGGGTATCCAGGATATCGCCGCCCAGCAGCACCGCCCGTACGCCCAGAACATGATCGGAGGTTTTTCCGTAGACCAGCGAACCCTGCCCGGAGGCATCGGTGTTGATCATACCGCCGATGGTTGCCCGGTTGCTGGTAGAAAGCTCGGGCGCAAAAAAGTAGCCGTAGGGCTTCAGATACTGGTTGAGCTGATCCTTAATCACGCCCGCTTCAACGCGAACCCATCCCTCTTCAGGATTGATCTCGATGATGCGGTTCATATAGCGCGACATATCAATGATGATGCCCTGGTTCAGGGCCTGGCCATTTGTTCCGGTGCCGCCGCCGCGCGGGGTGAACACCAGAGCGCTAAAACGCTCTTGCGTCGCCAGCCGGGCAATCAGCGCCACATCGGCCGTTGAACGTGGAAAGACGACTGCATCGGGAAGAAGCTGGTAAATACTGTTATCGGTCGCCATCGTCAGCCTGTCGGCATAGTTCGTGGCGGTATCACCTGTAAAACCCTGTTGCTCCAGTGCCTGCAAAAAATTAAGCACCAGCTGAACGACGCCAGGTGCTTGAGAAATCTGTGGGATCATGACTGTCGACCCTAATTAGAGTAGTGTGAAATCGTTTGCGTTGTGTCTGGAAAGTTTTATCACATTTTTTTCTTATGTGCTTCGCTGAATTACGGGCAAAATCCGCCTGTCAAAAATCGCTGATATCATTAATGATTAGAGTGACGCGGTTATCCGTTCCCGCCAGCCTCGCTGGTGTTTATTAAGGAAAGTTTCATTTATGGTCAATCTTCGCCAGCCCAGGGATGTTGCGCAAATTTTGCTGTCGGTGCTGTTTCTGGCCCTCATGATTATTGCGTGTCTGTGGATTGTTCAACCTTTCATACTTGGCTTCGCCTGGGCTGCGACGGTGGTCGTGGCGACCTGGCCGGTGCTGTTACGTTTGCAGAAACTGCTGTTTGGCCGCCGCGGTCTGGCGGTACTGGTCATGACGCTGCTGCTGTTCCTGCTGTTTATTATTCCGATTGCGCTGCTGGTGAACAGCCTTGTCGATTCCAGTGGCCCGGTTATTCGCGCCGTCACCAGCGGTGATTTAACGCTGCCGGATCTCGCCTGGCTGAACAGCATTCCGGTGGTAGGCGCCAAACTTTACAGCGGCTGGCACAGCCTGCTGGAGATGGGCGGCAGCGCGTTGATGGCGAAAGTGCGTCCGTATATTGGCACCACCACCACCTGGTTTGTGGGTCAGGCGGCACATATTGGTCGCTTTATGATGCACTGTGCGCTGATGCTGGTCTTCAGCGCCCTGCTCTACTGGCGCGGTGAGCAGGTAGCGTTGGGCGTACGCCATTTCGCTACCCGACTGGCCGGTAAACGCGGCGATGCCGCGGTTCTGCTGGCGGCGCAGGCCGTGCGGGCGGTTGCGCTTGGGGTGGTCGTCACGGCGCTGGTGCAGGCGGTGCTGGGCGGTATCGGCCTGGCCATTTCTGGCGTGCCGTACGCTACCGTCTTTACGGTGGTGATGCTGATGACCTGTCTTGCGCAGCTGGGGCCGTTGCTGGTGCTGGTCCCCAGCATCATCTGGCTTTACTGGACGGGGGATACCACGTGGGGAACCGTTCTGCTGGTCTGGAGCTGCGTGGTCGGCACCATGGATAACGTGATTCGTCCCATCCTCATCCGCATGGGCGCGGACCTGCCGCTGATCCTGATCCTCTCCGGCGTCATTGGCGGGTTAATCGCCTTTGGGATGATCGGTCTGTTTATTGGACCGGTGCTGCTTGCCGTCACCTGGCGTCTCTTCTCCGCCTGGGTACACGAAGTGCCGCCGCCGGGCACCGACCCGGATGTGATTTTGAGCGAGCTCGAAGAGCTGGAAGAGAAGAATACGCAGTAAAAGGGGTTGCCGGGTGGCGTGACGCTTACCCGGCCTACATTCTCCCCGGCAATACTTAAACGTTGCTAAACTATTTATTCGTTGCGCACTGGTCCGACCCGCCTTTTTTGCTCTAAGTCCGCTATTCACCTCAAGAAATCTTTACTTCTCTTTAACTATTGAGACGAATCTGATCGACGCTCAAGGTTGGCATGCCTACTATTAGCTCACGGTTATAAATCAACACCTTGATTTATAAGCATGGAAATCCCCTGAGTGAAACAACGAATTGCTGTGTGTAGTCTTTGCCCATCTCCCACGATGGGCTTTTTTTTATCCTGGCTACGCGTGCTGAACCTGACAGGTGCTTAGCATGCGCCATTCAGCAGGCAGCACCCGCGTCTCTCCCGTCACATTGACCGTCACCACGTCGCGAATATCCGCCGACGATGCTCCCACCTGTAGCTCAAACTCGCCCGGCTCGACAATGCGTTTGCCGTCCCGACGGGTAAAGTTGAACATCTCCACGGGCAGCGTAAAGGTGAGCGTGGCCGTTTCGCCCGGCGCGAGCGCCACGCGCTGGAACGCTTTCAGCTCCTGAAGCGGCCGCACCTGCGTGGCAACCTTATCCCGGACGTACACCTGCACCACCTCGCTGCCGCTGCGTTCACCGCGGTTGGTGACGTCAATACTCAACACAACCTCGCCGTCCACCGGTAAGCTGTTTTGCGCGAGGCGTGCTGCGCCCCAGTTAAATTGCGTCCAGCCAAGGCCGAAACCAAAGGGATAGCGGGAGCCAAAGTGGAACGCGAATGGCGTGCCGCCGCTTTTCAGCTTGTGGTTGTAGTAGTATGGCATGGCGCCCGCACTTTTCGGCACGCTCACCACCAGACGTCCCTGCGGCTCCGCGCGGCCGGTTAACACATCGGCAATTGCCCAGCCCCCTTCCTGCCCAGGTGCCCAGGCCATCATCAGCGCCGCGACCTTATCTTCCAGCCCCTGAAGATTGTACGGCCGCCCACCGGTCATCACGACAATCACCGGTTTGCCCGTGGCGACCAGGGCTTCCAGCAGCTGTTGCTGAACGCCAGGCAGGTTCAGGGAATCGGTATCGGATCCTTCCCCTACCGTGCCGCTCTGGAACAAACCGGCGAGGTCGCCGACGCAGGCCACCACCACGTCGCTCTCCTGCGCGGCGTTCACGGCTTCGGGGATCAGCGCGGTACTTTGCGACACCGGCGACTGCTGCATCGGTTTGCCCCCGCTGTCACCCGGGAAGACCGGCGCGCCCGCCATTCGTTTTTCGATGATGTGACACCCTTTGGCATAACGCACGTTCGACGCGCCCAGATAGTGCTCCAGCGCCGCGCGCGGAGTCGTCACCTGTGACGTTTCGTCAACCATATCGCTGATAATCAAATGCACCGGGAAGCTGTAGCCGCTGAGCAACGCCAGCGGATCGTCCGCCGTGGGGCCCACCACCGCCACGCGGGGTTTGCCGCCGAGAGGCAAAATGCCGTTATTCTCCAGCAGCGTCAGCGAACGGGTCGCCACCTCACGTGCAACCTGCCGGGTAGTCTCATTTTGCAAATCAATGCCGCTTTCATCGGCATACGGGTTTTCAAACAGGCCGAGACGGAATTTTTCGGTCAGCACGCGTCCTACAATCTCGTCCACTTTCGCCATGGAGATCAGACCACGCTCGACGGCCTCGGCCAGATGGCGGGCGCAGTCATCTTTCGGCAGCTCAACATCAAGCCCGGCATTAAAGGCCAGCGCGGCGGATTCGGTCGCATCATGCGAGACCCCGTGATGCTGATGTAGCAGGCTGACGCCGCCATAGTCCGCCACAACGATCCCGTCAAAGCCCCACTGTTCGCGCAGGACGGTGGTCAGCAGGAAGTGGTCACTGTGCCCCGGCTGATTGTCGATATCGTGGTAGGCAGGCATCACCGACCCGGCATTGGCCAGCTTCACCGCCATTTCAAACGGCAGCAGGAAGGTATCATTCAGTTCGCTAAAGCCCAGATGAACCGGGGCATGGTTGCGCGCTCCCTCGCTGAACGAGTGGCCCACATAGTGCTTAAGCGTGGCCAGCAGATCGCGTTTATCGCCCTGCAGCCCTTTAACGTAGGCCGTGGCCATCACACCCACCAGCCAGGGATCTTCGCCAAAGGTCTCTTCCGTGCGCCCCCAGCGCACATCGCGGGAGACATCCAGCACCGGGGCCAGCCCCTGCTGGCAGCCCACGGACCGCGCCTCTTTGCCTATCTGCTCGGCTGCCCGCTGCACCAGCGCCGGATCCCAGGTTGAACCGTAGTTGAGCGATGACGGGAACAGCGTGGCCGCTTTGCACAACAACCCCACCAGACACTCCTCATGGAACAGCGCCGGAATGCCGAGCCGCGTCTCTTCCATCATCATGCGCTGCAGACGGTTGGCGGCGCGCACGCCGGTTTGCGCATCAACGATATGGGTACCCAGCGGACGGGTAATCTGCCCGACGCCCAGCTTAAGCCGTTCGCTGAGCGAGGCCTGTTCACTCACCCCCGCGAATTCGTCACTCAAGTCGCTGCGTTCACGGTGGTTGCCGTTTTCATCGAGGATCAACCAGTACGCGTGCATCTGGGCGAACTTCTCTTCCGGGGTCATGCGTGCCAGCAAGTCGGCGACGCGCTCGTGCACGGGACGTCCCGCGTCCTTATAGATTGCAGTCATGTTTTACTCCTGTAGGGCGGAAGGGGCAGCCGGGCTGAGTTGCCCTGCTTCTGGCCGCACGTCGCGCTTGCTGGCCAGTTCGCGGGCGATGGAATCCACCAGCCGACTGTTGAGTTTGTAGATGGCAAGCAGCGCGACCATGCAGAGGAACAGCACGCACGGAATGAGGGTAAACAGTGCGTTAATGGTCGTGAGTACGTGCGGCGTCTGGGTTGCCTGGCCTGGCGCGTAATCCACCATCCCGAGCACCCAACCCACCACTGCCCCACCCAACGCCAGACCAAATTTGATGGCGAACAGCGCGGTGGAGAAGACCAGGCCATCGAGCCGGCGACCGCTGCGGTGCTCTTCATAGTCGACCACATCGGAGAACATGGTCCACTGCAGCGGCGTGGTCAGGTTCTGGATGAAGCTAAAGACAATATTGAGGCCGAAAATCAGCCAGACCTGTGAAGGCGGAAGGAAGAAGATAAGCGCCCCAAAAATCACGAAGGAAATAATGGTCCACTGATAAGCACGTACGCGGTCAAATTTCCCCAGCAGCCGTTCGGATAATAATGCGCCACTTAAGGAGGCCACCATCCCGGAGACGATAAAGGCAAACACCAGTTCCGGACGCAACAGCACATAATTCACGTAATACATCGTGGCAGAGCCGCGCGTCACGACCGCCGTTAACAGCAAAATATTAAACAGGAACACAATTCGCCACTGGCTGTTCCCGGCCAGCAGTTTTAAATCGGTGAGCATGGAGCCAGAAGTATCATTCCGCGGAGAATAGCGCTCGCGGGTCATCAGGAAGCAGCAGAAGAATAAAATAATCCCCAGTAATCCCATCAGGCTCATGGCATAGAAATAGCCTTTCTGTACGTTGCCCTGTCCAAGATGCGAAACCAACGGCAAAGCGATAACCGTCACAATCAACCCGCCGATAAACGACAGGCCAAAGCGCCACGACTGCAGCGAATGGCGCTCGCGCGGATCCAGCGTCAGCGCGCCCGGCATGGCGCAGTAAGGGACGTTAATGGCGGAATAGATGAGGCTTAAAATCCCGTAGGTCACACAGGCATAGACGATTTTCGCCGTGGGCCCGACGTCGGGAACGTAGAACGTAATGAGGCAGCTCACGCCAAACGGAATGGCAAACCACAGCAGCCATGGACGGAAACGACCGTGACGCGTTTGGGTGCGATCCACCAGCGCGCCGATACAGGGATCAATAAAGGCATCGACCACGCGCACCACTAAAAACATGGTGCCCATAATGGCCGCAGGTAAACCGAAAACGTCTGTATAGAAATAAGCAAGAAATAACGTCGCTGTTTGCCAGACCAGCGCACTGGCCATATCACCTAAGCCATAACCTATTTTATCTTTGGTACGCAGTACAGAGGAGATTGTCATTTGTTATTTGCCTTTTTATCAGGTTAAAACGTATTTCAACCAGTTGCGCAAAATCGTGTTGATTTGCGCGGTAAGGCTCAAGTATTAGCAACCCTTTGCGTGCTAACAATTGTCTAAATTAACAGACAAATTATGATATTTGGTTTTTTACTTTATTTGTGATGGGGAGCAAATATAAGCGGAAATAAAAAAGGCGAGGATTATTTCCCTCGCCTTTTCAGATACGGAAGACGTTACTTGTTCAGTTCAGCCAGGCTCAGCCAGGTTTGCACCACGGTGTCCGGGTTGAGGGAAAGACTGTCGATCCCCTCTTCCATCAGCCAGGCCGCGAAGTCTTCATGGTCAGAAGGGCCCTGGCCACAAATCCCGACGTATTTACCCTGTTTCTTCGCCGCACGGATGGACATCGACAGCAGGGCTTTCACCGCCTCGTTGCGTTCGTCGAACAGCTCAGAGACCACGCCGGAGTCACGGTCCAGACCCAGCGTCAGCTGCGTCATGTCGTTCGAACCGATAGAGAAGCCGTCGAAGTGCTCCAGGAACTGCTCTGCCAGCAGGGCGTTGGACGGGATCTCACACATCATGATGATCTTCAGCCCATTTTCGCCGCGCTTCAGCCCCTGACGCGCCAGCTCGTCCACCACCGCTTTCGCCTGGTCCACGGTACGTACGAACGGGATCATGATCTCAACGTTAGTCAGCCCCATGTCGTTGCGCACGCGTTTTACCGCTTCACACTCCAGCGCGAAGCAGTCGCGGAAGCTGTCGGAGACATAACGTCCGGCCCCACGGAAGCCCAGCATCGGGTTCTCTTCTTCCGGCTCGTAACGCTCGCCGCCCACCAGGTTGGCGTATTCGTTAGACTTAAAGTCCGACAGACGCACGATCACGCGCTTCGGATAAAACGCCGCACCGAGCGTCGCGATCCCTTCGGTCAGACGGCCAACATAAAACTCTTTCGGCGAGTCGTAGCCTTTCATCATCTCGCGGATTTCGTTCTGCAGCTTTGCGTCCTGGTCGTCAAATTCCAGCAGCGCGCGCGGGTGAACGCCAATCATACGGTTGATGATGAATTCCAGACGCGCCAGGCCCACGCCTTCGTTCGGCAGGCAGGCGAAGTCAAACGCGCGGTCCGGGTTACCGACGTTCATCATGATCTTCAGCGGCAGGTCCGGCATGGTATCGACGCTGGAGCTTTTCACGCTGAAGTCGAGGATGTCGGCATACACGTAGCCGGTATCCCCTTCGGCACAGGAGACGGTCACGTTCTGTCCGTCCTTCATGCGTTCGGTTGCGTCACCGCACCCGACAACCGCCGGGATCCCCAGCTCGCGGGCGATGATCGCCGCGTGACAGGTACGCCCGCCACGGTTGGTGACGATAGCCGCGGCTTTCTTCATGATCGGTTCCCAGTCCGGGTCGGTCATGTCGGTTACCAGCACGTCGCCCGGTTCAATGCGGTTCATCTCGCTGATATCGTGGATCACTTTCACCGGACCGGCACCAATGCGGTGACCAATCGCGCGGCCTTCCGCCACGATTTTGCCCTGCGCGTGGAGGGTATAACGCTCCATCACCTGGCCGCGGGAGCGAACCGTTTCCGGGCGCGCCTGGACGATGAACAGCTTGCCGGTGTGACCGTCTTTGGCCCATTCGATGTCCATCGGACGGCCGTAGTGTTTTTCAATCTGCACCGCCTGCTTCGCCAGCTCCTGCACTTCGGCGTCGGTCAGGGAGAAGCGGTCGCGCAGCTCCTGCGGTACATCTTCAATCTTCACCTGCTTGCCATGCTCCTGGGTCGGGGCATAGATCATGCGGATTTTTTTCGAGCCCATGGTGCGACGAACCACCGCCGGACGGTTGGCGGCAAGCGTCGGTTTGTGGACGTAGAATTCGTCAGGGTTCACGGCCCCCTGCACCACCATCTCACCCAGACCCCACGCGGAGGTGATGAATACCACCTGGTCGAAGCCGGATTCGGTATCAATGGAGAACATCACGCCGGAAGAGCCCACGTCGGAACGCACCATACGCTGTACGCCCGCAGAGAGCGCGACGCCACGATGGTCATAGCCCTGATGCACGCGATAGGAGATAGCGCGATCGTTAAACAGGGAGGCGAACACGTGTTTCACCGCCACCAGTACCGCATCATATCCCTGAACGTTCAGGAAAGTTTCCTGTTGTCCGGCGAACGAGGCATCCGGCATGTCTTCTGCGGTTGCAGAGGAGCGCACGGCGAAAGAGGCCTGCGCATCATCAGCGGAGAGCTGGTTGTACGCATCGTGAATGGCTTTTTCCAGTTCCGGCTGGAAAGGTGTGTCGATAATCCACTGGCGGATCTGCGCCCCGGCTTTAGCAAGCTCGGTAACGTCATCAATATCCGTTTTATCCAGCAGGTCGTAAATGCGCTGGTTTACACCGCTCTGGTCTAAAAACAGGTTAAACGCATCGGCGGTCGTGGCAAACCCGTTTGGTACGGAGACACCCATACCGGACAGATTTGTAATCATTTCACCCAGGGAGGCATTTTTGCCCCCAACTCTGTCTACATCATTCATGCCGAGTTGGTTATACCAAAGCACCAGCGGTGACGAGCCATTGTTGGACATCGAAACAATCCTTTTATGATATTTGATCGGAGTAAGAAACACCTGACTACGTATTTATACTGGCATATTTATTTACGCTAAAAAAACGGTGAATCGTGTAAGCAATTTAAATTTTCAACTTTTCGGATACTTTCCCTCCACCGGATAAGCCGATGATTCCTATATATTCAGCCAAAAACCACAAAAATGACGTCGCTATTTGAAAAATGAAATCCACTTTTCAGGAAAATCAAAAACACCATTTCATTTTAAATTCAGATAACTTCTTTGCTGTGCAATTAACTTTTTTAATTTATGCTTTCAGACAATTAGGTCCGATATTCAGGGTGGATAAAATGGATAATGCTGTCGATCGCCACGTTTTTTATATTTCTGATGGTACGGCGATTACCGCCGAGGTGCTGGGGCATGCGGTGATGTCACAGTTCCCCGTTTCGATTAACAGCATCACGCTGCCGTTTGTGGAAAATGAGAGCCGCGCGCGGGCGGTCAAGGACCAGATTGATGCCATTTACCAGCAGACGGGCGTACGCCCGCTGGTGTTCTACTCCATCGTGATCCCGGAAATTCGCAACATCATTCTGCAAAGCGAAGGCTTTTGTCAGGATATCGTGCAGGCGCTGGTGGCCCCGCTGCAGAGCGAGCTGAAGCTCGACCCGACCCCCATCGCACACCGAACCCACGGGCTGAACCCTGGCAACCTGACCAAATACGATGCGCGTATCGCCGCCATTGACTACACCCTGGCGCATGACGACGGCATCTCGCTGCGAAACCTCGACCAGGCGCAGGTCATTTTGCTGGGCGTCTCGCGCTGCGGCAAAACCCCGACCAGCCTCTACCTGGCGATGCAGTTTGGTATTCGTGCCGCCAACTACCCGTTCATTGCCGATGATATGGACAATCTGGTGCTGCCTGCCGCCCTGAAGCCGCTGCAGCACAAGCTGTTCGGGCTGACCATTAACCCGGAGCGCCTTGCCGCCATCCGCGAAGAGCGCCGCGAGAACAGCCGCTACGCCTCCATGCGCCAGTGTCGAATGGAGGTCTCCGAAGTGGAAGCACTGTACCGCAAAAACCAGATCCCTTGGCTGAACAGCACCAACTATTCGGTCGAAGAGATCGCCACCAAAATTCTCGACATCATGGGTCTTAATCGCCGCATGTACTAATATGCTAGTACATTAGCTCAGATTCAGGTATCATCCACCACATCCTCGGGGCGGAGCCGCCCCGAACTTGAAATCAGCAGGGATTGGTTTAAGGTGATGCCCATCACTTCCCGGTAGTCTGCCGATGAAGCAAAAAATTTCTGAGACATTCCATGAATAAAACCGACGAACTCCGCACAGCGCGCATTGACAGCCTGGTTACACCGGCTGAACTGGCACAGCGGCATCCACTTTCCGCAGGCGTTGCGGAACATGTTACGGCCTCGCGCCGACGCATTGAAAAAATTCTTAATGGTGAAGACAAACGTCTTCTGGTGGTAATTGGCCCCTGCTCGATCCATGACCTGGACGCGGCGATGGATTATGCAAAACGGCTACAGGGGCTGCGGGAAAAACACCAGCATCGCCTTGAGATCGTGATGCGGACCTACTTTGAAAAACCCCGCACCGTGGTGGGCTGGAAAGGATTAATTTCAGACCCCGATCTCAACGGCAGCTATCGCGTTAACCATGGGATTGAGCTAGCACGTAAGCTGCTTTTGCAGGTGAACGAGCTGGGCGTTCCCACGGCCACCGAGTTTCTCGATATGGTGACCGGCCAGTTTATCGCCGATCTGATCAGCTGGGGCGCGATTGGCGCGCGGACCACCGAGAGCCAGATCCACCGTGAAATGGCCTCTGCTCTCTCCTGCCCGGTCGGGTTTAAAAACGGAACCGATGGCAACACCCGGATTGCGGTCGATGCGATCCGCGCTGCGCGTGCCAGCCACATGTTCCTCTCGCCGGATAAGAGCGGCCAGATGACCATCTACCAGACCAGCGGCAACCCGTACGGGCATATTATTATGCGCGGCGGCAAGAAACCGAACTATCACGCCGGGGATATTGCCGTGGCCTGTGAAACGCTGGCCGAGTTCGATCTGCCGGAACATCTGGTGGTGGACTTCAGCCACGGTAACTGTCAGAAACAGCACCGTCGCCAGCTGGATGTCTGCGATGAGATCTGCCAGCAGATCCGCAGCGGTTCAAGCGCCATTGCGGGCATTATGGCCGAAAGCTTTATCCGCGAAGGCACGCAGAAAATCGTGTCGGGTCAGCCGCTGGTTTACGGCCAGTCGATCACCGACCCGTGCCTGAGCTGGGAAGACAGCGAACTGCTGCTGGAGAAGCTGGCGTCGGCGGTAGATTCGCGCTTCTGATGTTATTGTCGGGTGGCGCTGCGCTTACCCGACCTACGATACGTGCCCTTCTCCCTCTCCCTGTGGGAGAGGGCCGGGGTGAGGGCATCAAACCGCACTTCACCCCCAAATTTGATCCTCTCACCCTTTTTTCACAAAAACGCTTGCCGCGAATTTGCAGTTTATTGATAATGATTATCATTGTTACATTGATTGTTATTTATAAACATTATGTCACGTACGGATAACACTGCGGCAACGCCGCCAAAAACAGACACAGCATCCGCCCCCGCCGAGCGTCGCATTGACAGCAAAACCCTGCTGGGCGATGAGGGACGGGTCATTATCGAGCATGACGGTCAACGCTACCTGCTGCGCCAGACCCATGCCGGAAAATTGATCCTCACAAAATAAACAACACAAAAACTCCGCCAGCCACCCAGGTGAACCCCAGGCAGCCAGCGCTTTCAATTCTTAATGGAGAGTTGCTATGCCACACCTGCCTTCCGCGCCTTTACGTCCGTCACTTCTGGCGCTGGCGATTGTCAGCACCCTGCCGGGCGTCGCGTTTGCTACCACAGATGAAATGACCGTGACCGCCACGGGTAACGCCCGTAGCGCCTTCGAAGCCCCCATGATGGTGAGCGTGATTGACGCCAGCACACCGGATAAACAAACTGCCAGCTCGGCAGCCGACCTGCTGCGTAACGTCCCCGGCCTGACGCTCGATGGCACCGGACGCACCAACGGCCAGGACGTTAACCTGCGCGGTTATGACCGTCGCGGCGTGCTGGTACTGGTTGACGGCGTGCGCCAGGGAACCGACACCGGCCACCTGAACAGCACGTTCCTCGATCCGGCGCTGATTAAACGTATCGAAGTGGTGCGCGGTCCGTCGGCCCTGCTGTACGGCAGCGGCGCGCTGGGCGGTGTGATTGCCTATGACACCGTCGATGCCAAAGATCTGCTTGAGCCGGGTAAAAACAGCGGCTATCGGGTGTTCGCTACCGGTGCGACGGGCGATCACAGCATCGGCATGGGGGCCAGCGCCTATGGCCGCACCGATACCCTGGACGGGCTGCTCTCCTGGTCTAGCCGGGATCGTGGCGATCTGCGCCAGAGTGACGGCACCACCGCCCCGAACGACGAATCCATTCAGAACATGCTGGCGAAGGGCAGTTGGAAAATCGACGCGGCCCAGAGCCTGAGCGGCTCCCTGCGCTATTACAATAACGCCGCACAGGAGCCGAAAAACCCGCAAACCAGTGCAGCAGACAGCAGCAGTAACCCGCTGACCGACCGCTCCACCATCCAGCGTGACGCACAGCTCGGCTATCACCTTGCCCCACAGGGTAACGACTGGCTGAACGCCGACGCGAAAATTTACTGGTCCGAAGCGCGTATCAACGCCCAGAACATCGACGGCAGCGGTGAATTTCGCAAACAGACCACCAAAGGCGGCAAAGTGGAGAACCGCACCCGCCTGTTCAGCGATTCCTTTGCCTCACATCTGCTGACCTACGGCGGTGAGTATTATCGTCAGGAGCAACGCCCGGGCGGGGCAACAACGGGCTTCCCGCAGGCACAAATCGATTTCAGCTCCGGCTGGCTGCAGGATGAAATCACCCTGCGCGACCTCCCCGTGACCCTTCTTGGCGGCACGCGCTACGACAACTACCGCGGCAGCAGCGACGGCTACAAAGATGTGGATGCCGATAAGTGGTCCTCCCGTGCCGGGTTAACCGTCAGCCCGACCGACTGGCTGATGCTGTTCGGCTCTTACGCGCAGGCGTTCCGCGCGCCAACCATGGGCGAAATGTATAACGACGCCAAACACTTCTCCATTGGCCGCTTCTATACCAACTACTGGGTGCCCAACCCCAATCTGCGCCCGGAAACCAACGAAACGCAGGAGTATGGTTTTGGTCTGCGCTTTGATGATCTGATGCTGGCCAACGATGCGCTGGAGTTTAAAGCCAGCTATTTCGATACCAACGCCAAAGACTACATCTCCACCACCGTCGATTTTGCGGCGGCGACCACCATGTCATATAACGTCCCGAACGCCAAAATCTGGGGCTGGGACGTGATGGCGAAATACTCCGCCGACCTGTTCAACCTCGACCTCGCCTATAACCGCACGCGCGGAAAAGATACCGACACGGGCGAGTACATTTCCAGCATTAACCCGGATACCGTCACCAGCAAGCTGGATATTCCGCTGGCACAAAGCGGCTTCTCCGTCGGCTGGATCGGCACCTTTGTCGATCGCTCAACGCACATCAGCAGCAGCTACAGCGAGCAGCCCGGCTACGCGGTTAACGATTTCTACGTGAGCTACACCGGCCAGGCGCAGCTTAAAGGCGTCACCACGACGCTGGTGCTGGGCAACGCCTTCGACAAACAATACTGGTCGCCACAGGGTATTCCGCAGGATGGCCGAAACGGGAAGATTTTCGTCAGTTATCAATGGTAATCCCCGCCCCGGCTGGCCGGGGCAATGCTTTGAGAGGAAAAGACAATGAATCACTACACACGCTGGCTTGAGCTAAAAGAAGAAAATCCGGGTAAGTACGCGCGCGACATTGCAGGTTTAATGAACATCAGCGAAGCCGAGCTGACCTTCGCCCGTGTGGGCCATGACGCCTGGCGCCTGCGCGGTGATGCCCGCGAGATCCTGGCCGCGCTGGAAGCGGTGGGCGAAACCAAATGCATCTGCCGCAACGACTACGCCGTTCACGAGCAGGTCGGCGCCTTTACACATCAACACCTGAGCGGCCACGCCGGGCTGATCCTCAACCCGCGCGCGCTGGATCTGCGCCTGTTCCTTAACCAGTGGGCGAGCGTATTTCACATCAGCGAGGCCACCGCCCGCGGTGAGCGGCAGAGCATTCAGTTCTTCGACCACCAGGGCGACGCCCTGCTGAAGGTTTACGCCACGGATAACACCGACCTCACCGCCTGGGGCGATCTGCTCACCCGCTTTATCTTTGCCGGGAATCCGCCGCTGGCGTTGAAAACGGCCGATGTCCCGGCTCACGCTGAAAACCCGGACGCCTCGCTCGTGGACACAGAGTGGCGTGCCATGACCGACGTGCATCAGTTCTTCAGCCTGCTCAAGCGCCACAACCTCAGCCGCCAGCAGGCGTTTCGCCTGGTGGGCGACGATCTGGCCTGCAGGGTCGACAACACCGCGCTGGCCCAGCTGCTGGAAACGGCGCGCCAGGACGGGAACGAAATCATGATTTTCGTCGGCAACCGCGGCTGCGTGCAGATCTTCACCGGCGTGGTGGAAAAACTGATGCCGATGAAGGGCTGGCTGAACATCTTCAACCCGGCTTTCACCCTCCATCTGCTGGAAGGCGCCATCGCAGAATCCTGGGTCACGCGCAAACCGACGGCTGACGGGCATGTCACCAGCCTGGAGCTGTTTGCCGCCGACGGCACGCAGATTGCCCAGCTGTACGGCCAGCGGAGCGAAGGCGAACCCGAGCAGAGCCAGTGGCGCAGCCAGATCGACGCCTTAACGGCAAAAGGGCTGGCCGCATGAAAAAATGGCTTGCCCTGATCAGCGCTCTGCCGCTGCTGGCATTTGCTGCGCCGCAGGAGAAAATCGTCGCGCTCGGCGGCGACGTTACCGAGATTGTCTATGCGCTCGGCGCGGCGTCTTCGCTGGTGGCACGCGACAGCACCAGCCAGTGGCCACAGGCGGCGAACACGCTGCCGGACGTGGGCTATCTGCGCCAGCTAAATGCCGAAGGCATTTTGTCCATGCGCCCCACGCTGGTGCTGGCCAGTGCACAGGCACAGCCGTCTCTGGCGTTAAAACAGGTAGAGCAGAGTCACGTCAGGGTGATCACCGTTCCGGCAGGCAATGACCTCAGTGTTATCGATGAAAAGGTTCGGGTTATCGCTGAGGCGACACACCGCGAGGCAGAAGGGAAAACCCTGCGCAACTCGCTGCGTCAGGCGCTGTCGGCGCTTCCCGCGTCACCGCTCAATAAACGGGTGCTGTTTATTCTCAACCACGGCGGGATGACCGCGATGGCCGCCGGGCAACAAACCGCGGCGGATGCTGCCATTCGTGCGGCAGGGCTGCAGAACGCGATGCAGGGCTTCACTCGCTATCAGCCGCTGTCTCAGGAAGGCGTTATCGCCAGTCAGCCCGACCTGGTGGTGATCTCGCAGGATGGCGTGAACGCTCTGGGTGGGGCGGATGCGGTGTGGCAACTGCCCGGTCTGGCACAAACTCCAGCGGGACGTCACCGGCAGATGCTGGCCATCGACGATATGGCGCTGCTGGGCTTTAGCGTGCGAACGCCACAGGCGATCCAGCAGTTACGCCGTAAAGCGGAGCAACTGCCCTGATGTCCCGACGCGCCGTACTGGCATTGTGGTTGCTGGCCGCGCTCCTGGCCGTCATGACGCTGGCGGCCAGCGGTGTGGGCGCGTTGCGCCTGCCGGTCAGCCTGCTGTGGAGCGGCAGCGACGACGCGCTGCGTCAGATCTGGCTGACAATCCGCCTGCCCCGCGTGCTGCTGGCGCTGGCGATCGGCGGTTCGCTGGCGCTGGCTGGCTGCGTGATGCAGGGACTGTTTCGTAACCCGCTGGCCGATCCGGGCCTGCTGGGGATCAGCAGCGGCGCAGCACTCGCTGTTGCGCTGTGGGTGGTTATTCCGCTCTCGCTGCCCGCGCTGGTGATGCTGTACGCCCCGATGCTGGCGGCGTTTCTCGGCGCGCTGGCCGCCACATTCGTCATTTTCCTGCTTAGCCGGCAACGTGACAGTTCCCTGTCGCGACTGCTGCTGGTGGGGATTGCCATAAATGCCCTGTGCGGGGCGGCCGTCGGCGTGCTGTCATGGCTCAGTAATGATGCCCAGCTTCGCCAGCTCTCACTCTGGGGCATGGGCAGCCTCGGCCAGGCCCAGTGGTCAACGCTGCTGGCCGTCTGCTCACTGATGGTTCCCACCGTGCTGGTTATCTGGCGCCTGGCTGGCGCACTTAATTTGCTGCAGCTTGGCGAGGAAGAGGCGCACTACCTCGGGGTGGAGGTGGCCGTTGTACAGCGGCTCCTGCTGCTGTGCAGCGCCCTGCTGGTGGCCGCCGCGGTGGCCGTCAGCGGTGTCATCGGCTTTGTTGGCCTTGTGGTGCCACACCTGGTGCGCATGTGGCTGGGGGCCGACCACCGGGCGGTGATCCCCGGCTCAGTACTGGCCGGTGCGTTACTGTTGCTGGCTGCCGATACGCTGGCACGTACCCTGGTCGCCCCGGCGGAAATGCCGGTCGGTTTATTGACCAGTCTTCTCGGTGCGCCGTGGTTCCTGTGGCTTATCTTTCGTCGCGGAGGTGCGCATGGCTGAACGCTACTGTGCGGAAAATATTGTCTTTCACGCCGGGCAACGGACGCTGATCGACGACGTGTCGCTGACCCTCTCTCAGGGCGAACTGGTGGCGTTGATTGGCCCCAACGGTGCCGGGAAATCGACCTTGTTACGCCTGCTTACCGGCTATCTCAAACCCGCGAGCGGACGGTGCAGTCTGGCGGGAACGCCGCTTACGGCCTGGCCGCCGGACAGACTCTCCCGCTACCGGGCGGTCATGCGCCAGAATACCCAGCTCGGATTCGACTGGCCGGTAGAAGCGGTGATCGGGATGGGGCGAGCGCCGTGGACGCGACGCCCTGAGGCGTCGGTGATTGAGGAGGTGATGGCTATCTCCGGCTGTTTACCGCTGGCGGGCAGGCAGTTTGCGGCGCTCTCCGGCGGGGAGCAGCAACGCGTCCAACTCGCCCGCGTGCTGGCACAGCTCTGGTGCGACGGTGCGCCGCGCGGCTGGCTGTTTCTGGATGAACCCACGTCCGCGCTGGATCTTTACCACCAGCAGCATCTGCTGCGCCTGCTCTCTTCCCTGACCCGTCGGGGGCATTTGCATGTCTGTGTGGTGCTGCACGATCTCAATCTGGCGGCGCTGTGGGCGGATCGGATCCTGCTGTTACATAACGGCAAAATGGTCGCTCAGGGGGCCCCGGAGGCGGTTCTGCAGGCCGATACGCTGACGCGCTGGTACGGCGCGCAGGTGCAGGTTGGCCGACACCCGGCTCATGCTGCACCTCAGGTATTTCTCGCCCCCTGATCGGGCTGATAAAAATCTTTCAGGGTTTCCAGCAGGGCATGCGCCGCTTTTGAGAGCTGCGTGTGCCCTGGATGGATCACCCCGATACATTTTTCTATCGGCGGGCTGTCCAGCGGAATGCAGACCGCACCCAGCGATGTCATCTGCGCCTCGCACAGCGCCGGTACGGCACTGCCGCCCAGCCCGCTGGCGACCATCCTTCCTACCGTCACCAGCTGATGGCTCTCCAGCGCCACCTCCAGCTTGCGGCCGCTACGGGCCAGCTCCTCTTCCATCATCAGGCGCACCGCCGAGGGGCGCTGCAGGGTAATGAAATCCAGCGTCAGCAGTTCATTCCAGGAGAGGCGTTTTTTCACCGCAAGGGGGGACGCTTTCGGCACAATGGCGACAAACCGGTCGAGGCCCAGCGGCGTAAACAGCAGGTTATGCGTCGGCGCTGGTTCAAAGGCGATCCCCATCTCGACCCGCCCTTCCCGCACCATCTCAATCACCTGTTCGTTGATGACATCATGCACGGTGACGTTGATCCCGGCATGGCGATCGCGAAACGCTTTCAGCACCTCCGGCAGGACGTTAGCCGCAAACGACGGCATGGCCGCGACCGAGATTTTGCCGCGCTGCAACGTAAAGCACTGGTGCATTGCCTCTTCCACGTTATCCCAGTCAGCCAGCAGCTGCCGCGCCATCGGTAAAAAGGTTTCGCCCTCCTGCGTCAGGGTGACCTTACGCGTGCTTCGCTGCAGCAGCGGGCCCCCCAGCGCATCCTCCAGCCCTTTAATCGTCAGGCTGAGGGCAGGCTGAGAAAGATTTAACCGTTCGCTGGCGTGCGCAAAATTGAGAGTGTGAGCTACCGCTAAAAACGCGCGTAACTGTTTGACACTCATTCTCATTTTTCATCCTGTTAACTAATTGAAAAAATTTAGTTAACAGGAAATTAATAAAAAAACCAAATGAGTGAGTCACAAATTCAAAATTAACAAAAGAGTCGTCGCCCCCAATGATACCGCCACGGACAACAGGAGGGATGGCTATGGCAGGACTGGATAAACGCGTCGGCAGCTATGCGCAGGCGCTGGAGGGGCTGGCGGACGGGATGACATTGCTGGCGGGCGGCTTTGGCCTGTGCGGTATTCCTGAAAATCTGATTGCGGAAGTCAAACGCCGTCAGGTGCAGGGCCTGACGGTGGTATCGAACAACTGCGGCGTGGATGGTTTCGGGCTCGGGCTGCTGCTGGAGACGCGCCAGGTGCGGAAGGTGGTGGCGTCTTACGTCGGCGAGAACGCGCTGTTCGAACAGCAGGTGCTGAGCGGCGAGCTGGAGGTTGAGCTGACGCCCCAGGGCACGCTGGCCGAAAAGGTGCGCGCGGGCGGGGCCGGTATTCCGGCATTTTACACGGCCACCGGCTATGGCACGCCCGTGGCCGCCGGGAAAGAGGTACGTCAGTTTGCCGGTAAGCACTACATCCTTGAAGAAGCTATTACCGGCGATTTTGCGCTGATCAAAGGCTGGAAAGCGGACTGGTACGGCAACGTTATCTACCGCCACACCGCGCAAAATTTCAACCCGCTGATGGCCACCGCAGGACGGATAACCGTGGTGGAGGTGGAAGAGATTGTCCCGCCGGGTGAGCTGCCGCCGTCCGCCATTCACACCCCGGGAATTTACGTCGACAGGCTGATTGTCGGCCAGTTTGAGAAACGCATTGAACAGCGCACGCTGCGCGCAGAGGGAGTCTGACCATGTTAACCCGCGAACAGATGGCCATGCGCGTCGCCCGCGAGCTGCGCGACGGTTACTACGTCAACCTGGGGATCGGTATCCCGACGCTGGTGGCGAACTACATCCCCGCCGGCATGGACGTGATGCTCCAGTCAGAGAACGGACTGCTGGGGATGGGGGAATTTCCCGATGCGCAGAGCCTTGATGCCGACATGATTAACGCTGGTAAGCAGACCGTTACCGCACGAACCGGTGCCGCCATTTTCGACTCGGCCCAGTCCTTCGCCATGATCCGGGGGGGTCACGTCGACCTCACGGTGCTCGGGGCGTTTGAGGTGGACGTGGAAGGCAACATCGCCTCGTGGATGATCCCCGGAAAGATGGTGAAAGGCATGGGCGGCGCCATGGATCTTGTCGCCGGGGCGCAGAACATCATTGTCGTGATGACCCACGCGTCGAAGAGCGGTGAGTCCAAACTGCTGTCGCGCTGCACGCTACCGCTCACCGGCGTGGGCTGCATCCGCCGGGTGTTAACCGACCTGGCCCTGCTGGAAATTAAAGACGGTGCGTTCATTCTGCGTGAATACGCCCCCGGCGTCGGCATTGACGAGATCGTCAGCAAAACTGCCGGAAAAATCATCGTGGCGGACGACGTTCGCGAAATGCGCTTTAGCTGAGGACTCAACATGAAAAACGTCATGATAGTCGGGGCAACGCGAACGCCGATTGGCAGTTTTCGCGGTTCGCTCTCTCCCCTTTCCGCCGTTGAACTTGGTGCTGTCGCGGTGCGCCGCCTGCTTGAGGAGAGCTCGCTTTCGGCAGGTGACACAGACGAACTGATTTTTGGGCAGGTGCTGACGGCAGGCTGCGGACAAAACCCGGCACGTCAGACGGCTATCGCCGCCGGGCTGCCCGTCAGTACCCCTGCCACCACGGTCAATCTGGTCTGCGGCGCGGGGCTGAAGGCGGTACAGCTTGCGGCACAGGCTATCCGCTGTGGAGACGCAGAGGTGGTGATCGCGGGCGGTCAGGAGAGCATGAGCAATGCCCCTTACCTGCTGGATGGCGCCCGTTCCGGGCTGCGTTTTGGCCACACGGGCCTGCAGGACAGCATGATCGTCGACGGCCTGTGGGATGCGTTTAACGATTACCACATGGGGATCACTGCGGAAAACGTCGCCCGGCAGTACGGCATTTCACGCGAACAGCAGGATGCCTTCGCCGCCGGGTCACAGCAAAAGGCGGCGTCTGCCATCGAATCTGCTCGCTTTGAGGCCGAGATTACCCCGGTAACGGTGAAACAGGGCAAGAAGCCGCCATTGGTTATTCGTCATGACGAACAACCCCGGCCAGGAACCACCGCAGAACAGCTTGCGCAACTGCGCCCCGCGTTTCGCCAGGAGGACGGCACGGTCACGGCGGGGAATGCCTCCACCCTGAACGATGGCGCCGCCGCGGTGTTGATGATGAGCGAAGAAAAAGCGCGGGCGAGCGGACTACCGGTGCTGGGCCGGATCGTGAGCTACGCCGTTACCGGGGTCGACCCGTCCGTAATGGGCATCGGCCCCGTCAGCGCCTGCCAGACCGCGCTGGCGCGGGCAGGCTGGACGCTGGATGAGGTGGATCTCATCGAAGCCAACGAAGCTTTTGCCGCGCAGGCGCTGGCGGTTGGTAACCTGCTTGGCTGGGATGCGCGCAAGGTGAATGTTAACGGTGGCGCTATCGCGCTGGGCCATCCGATTGGTGCATCCGGCTGTCGGATCCTTGTGACGCTGCTGCATGAGATGCAGCGCCGTGACGCCAAAAAAGGGCTGGTCACTCTGTGCATAGGCGGCGGGCAAGGCATTGCGCTGACCGTCGAGCGTTAAACCTCTCGTGAGTACCCGAATATAACAACAGTAAGGAGTCGCAATGAGTGTGTTAATTGCCCTGGCGGCGCTGGCGCTGCTGATGCTGGCGGCCTATCGCGGATATAGCGTTATTCTTTTTGCGCCCATTGCGGCGCTGGGTGCCGTGCTGTTAACCGACCCGGGCGCTGTCGGCCCGACGTTTACCGGCCTGTTTATGGAAAAGATGGTGGGCTTCGTCAAGCTCTACTTCCCGGTGTTCCTGCTGGGCGCCGTGTTTGGCAAGCTGATTGAACTCTCCGGCTTCTCACGATCCATTGTTGCCGCAGCCATTCAAATCCTTGGCCGCCGCCACGCCATTCCGGTGATTGTGCTGGTCTGCGCACTGTTAACCTACGGCGGCGTGTCACTCTTTGTGGTGGCGTTTGCCGTTTATCCTTTCGCCGCCGAACTGTTTCGCCAGAGCGGGATCCCCAAACGGCTGATCCCGGCGACCGTGGCGCTGGGGGCATTCTCGTTCACCATGGACGCCCTGCCCGGCACGCCGCAGATCCAGAATATTATCCCCACCAGCTTCTTCGGCACTAATGCCTGGGCTGCCCCCTGGCTGGGGCTGATTGGCTCGCTGTTTATTATCTGCTTTGGCCTGCTCTGGCTGGAGCGCCAGCGGCGGAAAGCGCTCAATAACAATGAAGGTTACGGCACGGATCTGAAAAACGAACCGGAAACGCCGGATAACATTAACCTTCCCCATCCGCTGATTGCGATTTCCCCCCTGCTGGTGGTGGGGATCCTCAACCTGCTGTTTACCCGCTGGATCCCCGGCTGGTATGGCACCAGCCACGAGCTGACCCTGCCCGGGCTGGCAAAGCCGATTGTGACCGAGGTCAGCAAGATCACCGCCATCTGGGCCGTGGAAGCTGCGCTGATTTCCGGTATCGTGCTGGTGCTGATCTTTGGTTTTCGCAACATCCGGGGACGTCTGGCGGAAGGCAGCCGGACGGCAGTGAGCGGCGCGATCCTGGCGGCGATGAATACCGCTTCGGAATATGGTTTCGGTGCAGTTATCGCCGCCCTGCCCGGCTTTCTGGTCTTATCCCACGCGCTGGCGGCTATTCCGAACCCGTTACTGAATGAAGCGATCAGCGTGACCGTTCTCGCCGGGATCACCGGTTCGGCTTCAGGTGGGATGAGCATTGCGCTGGCGGCCATGGCAGACAGCTTTGTCGCCGCCGCCCATGCCGCGAATATTCCGCTGGAGGTCCTGCACCGGGTGGCTTCTATGGCCAGCGGTGGCATGGATACACTCCCCCATAACGGCGCGGTGATTACGCTGCTGGCCATCACCGGTCTTAGCCATCGTCAGGCCTATGGCGGTATTTTCGCCATCACGATCATCAAAAGTCTGGCGGTGCTTTTTGTCATTGCCGTGTTCTATCTCACCGGCATTGTGTAAGGAGAATAAAATGAATCTGAACGGTAAAACGGCGCTGGTGACCGGCTCGACCAGCGGGATTGGTCTGGGCATCGCCCGCGTACTGGCAAAGGCCGGAGCGCAGCTGATCCTCAACGGTTTTGGCGACAGTGACGCAGCAAGAGAAGAGATCGCCCGGCAGGGGAAAAAACCGGGCTATCACGATGCAGATCTGCGTGACACCCTGCAAATCGACGCGATGATGCGCTACGCCGACACGCAGTTCGGCGGAGTGGATATTCTTATCAATAATGCCGGGATACAGCATGTCGCCCCGGTTGAGGCGTTCCCGGTGGAGAAATGGAACGACATTATTGCCATTAACCTGTCGTCGGTGTTTCACACCAGCCGACTGGCGTTGCCTGCAATGCGCGAGAAAAACTGGGGACGCATCATTAATATCGCCTCCGTGCATGGGCTGGTGGCATCAAAAGAGAAGTCAGCCTATGTCGCCGCCAAGCATGGGGTAGTCGGTTTTACAAAATCCCTGGCGCTGGAGACTGCCCGCACCGGTATTACCGCTAACGCCATCTGCCCGGGATGGGTGCTTACGCCGCTGGTTCAGCAGCAGATCGACAAACGTATCGCAGAAGGGGTGCCTGCGGATCGGGCGCGCGAGCAGTTGCTTGCGGAGAAACAGCCATCAGGAGAGTTTGTTACGCCAGAACAGCTGGGTGAACTGGCGCTGTTTTTATGTAGTGACAGCGCCGTGCACGTGCGGGGCGCGGCGTGGAATATGGACGGCGGGTGGGTCGCCCAGTGACGTATCGGCCGGGCAAGCCTGTGCTTCCCGGCCATAACATTAGCTTGAGCAGCTGACCTCCAGCCGCTTGCCCCAGTCAGGCGGGCGGCTGACATAATCGTCGTCCCGGTCGGCAAACGGCGTGCGCAACGCTACGTGCAGCCGGTGTAATTCCGCATATTCACCTTGCTCCGCCTGCTCAATCGCCCGCTGCGCCAGCCAGTTGCGCAAAACCATCGCCGGGTTCGCCGCGTTCATCTGCGCCTGCCGGGTCGCGTCATCCACCTGCTCTTGTTGCAGGCGCGCGCGGTAAGTGGCAAACCAGTCGTCAAACGCCTGTCGGTCGATAAACTCATCGCGCAGCGGTGAGGCAGCGCTATGCTGCTCTGTCTGGCCGAGCATACGGAAGGTACGGGTATAGTCGCTGCCCTCACGCGCCATGAGCGCAAACAAGCCATTCAGAATAGTGTTATCGCCCTTCTCCTGCGTCATCAGCCCCAGCTTGTTGCGCATCAGCGTGCCGTATTCGCGCAGCAATGTCTCCTGATAGCCGTCGAGCGCATCATTCAGGGCATCAACGTCGATAAACGGCGACAGGGATTGCGCCAGACGCTGCAGATTCCACAGCCCCACCGCCGGCTGATTGTCAAAGCTGTAGCGCCCCTGATAGTCCGAGTGGTTGCAGATATACCCCGGCTGATAGTCATCGAGAAAACCAAACGGACCGTAATTAAAGGTCAGCCCCAGAATTGACATGTTGTCGGTGTTCATCACGCCATGAGCAAAGCCTACGGACTGCCAGCGGGCAATCATGATTGCCGTGCGGGCAACCACATCCTGGAACCAGAGGTGGTATTTGTCGGCCTCGTCCTGTAACTGCGGCCAGTGCCGTCGGATGGCGTAATCGGCAAGCTGGCGTACTTTTTCCGGCTCGCGGCGATAATAAAAGTGTTCAAAATGGCCGAAACGCAGATGGCTTTGCGCAATGCGCATCAGCATCGCGCCTTTTTCTACCGTTTCGCGGACCACCGGGGTGTCACTGGTCACTATCGTCAGCGCGCGCGTGGTGGGAATACCCAGCGCATGCATCGCTTCCGACGCCAGACTTTCACGAATGGTTGAGCGCAGTACCGCGCGCCCGTCGCCCATGCGTGAATAGGGTGTGAGACCCGCCCCTTTCAGGTGCCAGTCGACCGTCTCTCCGCCGGGAAGCTGTTGTTCGCCGAGCAGGATCCCACGGCCGTCCCCCAGCTGTCCCGCCCAGACGCCAAACTGGTGTCCGCTATAGACCTGAGCGAGGGGCTGCATGCCATCGAGCAGCGTTTCCCCTCCCCAGACGCCCGCGCCGTCTGAAGGCTGGAACATTTCCGGTGGGATAGCCAGGTCGTTCGCCAGCGAATCGTTATGCCAGACAAGACGGGAATGATGTAATGGTGTTGGTTTGAGTGCGGTATAAAAACCCGGCAACTCGTCATGCCAGTGCGCAGTAAAAGACAGGGTCATAAGTCCTCCTGCTTTTAGTGTAGAGGGTTTACCCGGACTTAAACACGGGCGAAAGAAAGGGTTATCACTGAACCAGCGTGGTGACGCGCTCTGCAGTTACGGCAGGCCACAGCGCCCCCTGCATGGCACCAAAGTTGAAGGATAAAACGCGCTGCAACAGGGCATGATCGTCAATACCGGCGACGAGCACAGACTGACAATGTGACGTTATTTGCCACAGAATAGCACGCATAAAGGGCTCAAAAGAAAGCGCTGCCGCGTGCTGCTGGATAAACCCTTTGTCCAGAATGACACGTTTAAACAAACCATCATAAACGGCTTTAAGCGAGGCTTCACCGGCACCAAAGTTTGCCAGCACCAGCGGAAAATGAATCGCCATTCTCGCCAGTTCAGGATCGTCCTTTCCGTTATTTAAACCTGGATAATTCTCATTAACAGTAAACTCAAGAAACGGATAACGCTCAAGTATTGAAACAGCGTTTCCATTACTTAATAAAAACTCAACTATTACAGGTGTAATATTGATCCATGCAATTAACTGATGCTGAATAAAAAACAGTTTGCAGGTATCAAGCAATTGCAGTTTTTCTTGAAACAGCGCTAACTCTTCTGCCGGTGTCAGACGTGGGATAACGAGTTCAGTGGGGATCCGTACATCGCTGCCGACGCCAGTAAAGTTAACCGTCACCTCTAATCCTTTAAGCTCACCGGCATTATTGCGGGCAGGCTGGAGCAACAGTTCAGACTGGTAGGCATTATCTAACGTAATAATCATTGCACTCGCCCCGCATTAAAGATGAGAGAGGACATCCTGGAGCAATTGCTGACACAATTCCACTGTCTTGATTTTAATAAGTTTAATTTCATTAGATCCGTATTAATTTTCAGATTTATCCCTGAATCTAAAATAATCTTATCCTGGTTGCTGCGTAATAGCCAGTTTTAGATAAAACAGACACATAAGGACATAAGTAATTTGTTGTAAATTTAACTTTAATCATCTTATTTGCAAAAAAACGGCATGGTTTAATTGTGCCATGCCGTCAGAAATGCGTGGTCGGTGGCGGACTAAATACGTCGTGCCTGCCAGAAATTTTTACGCCAGTAAACATTATCGAGCGAAGAACGCATCACCCCACGACTGGTCGAGGCATGAATAAACTGGTTATCCGTATCATAAATGCCAACATGCAGACCACTTTCACCCGAGCCGGTTTTGAAAAAAACCAGGTCGCCGGGTAACAACTCATCTTTATCAATTTCGGTACCGATTTCAGCCTGTTTGCGCGTTTCGCGTGGAAGCTGCAAATCAAACTTATCCCGGAACGTCATCAGCACGAAGCCGGAGCAATCCACCCCACCGCGACTCATGCCACCGTAGCGATACGGTGTCCCGCGCCAGTTGCTCAGCTGATCGTTCAGGCTGGCAATCACGGTGATTGAATCTGAAAGTCGTGGGTTAGGCGGCGGTGCGCGATGGCTACTGCATCCCGCAAGAAATAACGCTGCCACCATGAGAAACCAGAATCGCATGTCCAGACGAATCCTCTGCTTTTTTTATTCTTTTCGTAATTTAGCGTGCAATGGCGCTAACAGGCAAGAAACGGTTACTCGTGTGCGGTAGAAATCAGCATCTTATGCCCTTCGATATCCAGCCTGCGGAACGGCATATGGTAAGCACGAGCGAGATTTGGCGGCGTAAGGACGCTATCGCGCGTGCCGCTGGCGATCATCTTCCCGCGCGCCAGAAGCCAGACGCTGTGCGCATGGCGCAGCGTATGGTTAAGGTCATGGCTGCTCATCACCACGGCAATGCCTTGTCGACACAGTGCGCTGAGGAGCGTGTCCAGCGCCGCCTGTTGCGCCACGTCCAGACCGCTCATCGGCTCGTCCAGCAACAACAGTCGCCCGTGAGGGTTGCCCGCCGGATGGATCTGAAGGATCACCGCCGCCAGACGGACGCGCTGCCACTCGCCACCGGAAAGCTGGCTGGCATGCCGGGAAAGTTTGTCCTCTAACCCCAACGCTGCCGCCACTTCGGTGAGCAGCGCGGTCTGCTGTTTATCGTGCAGATGCAGCATCAGATAGTGCCAGACCGGCATCGCAAACGGCGGGACCTGCTGCTGAACAAGGTAGCTCCGCCGGTGCGCCAGCGCGACCGCCGAACAGTCACTCAGGGGGCTATCGAGCAAGGTGATCAAGCCTGGCCCGACTGTCAGCCCCGCCATGCGCGCCAGCAGCGTACTCTTCCCTGCCCCGTTCGGCCCCACCAGATGCAGGATTTCACCTGCACGGATGGCCGCCGTCACCGGCTCCAGACGCCCCGTCTCGGCAACGTCCGTGAGCTGCATCAGCTGCGTCATTATTTCGCCAGCGCCAGCTTGATTGACTCCATGACGATAGGATCTTCAGGCGTCATATCCGGAGAAAAACGCTGAACGACCTGGCCGTCACGACCAATCAGGAATTTTTCGAAATTCCACAGGATGTCGTCCGGATAGAGCGGTGCTCGCCCTTTGCTGGCCATACGCTCGTAAAAGCCACTGCCTTCCGGTGCCACGGCGGTCGGCGCGGCGGCCACCAGTTTGGCATACAGCGGGTGACGATTTTCGCCATTCACATCAATTTTGCTGAACATCGGGAACGTCACGCCATAGGTGGTGCTGCAAAACGTTTTGATCTCCTCTTCGCTGCCCGGCTCCTGACCCAGGAACTGATTGCACGGGAAGCCCAGCACGGTAAAGCCGTCTTTCTCCCAGGCTTTCTGAATGTTCTCCAGCTGCTCGTACTGCGGCGTCAGACCACATTTAGACGCCACGTTCACAATGAGCAACACGTTGCCTTTGTAGCGTTCCAGGGTGGTTTTGTCCCCGTCGATGGTGGTCACTTCGGTATTCAGAATATCAGACTGCATAGCATTTCCTCAGGTTATCGATTTAACGTCCAGCTTTTAATAGTAGCCAGATAAACACCGGCGCGCCCAGCGTGGCGGTGACCACACCGATGGGCAACTCAGCGGCGTTCAGGGCGAGCCTGGCGATGATATCCGCCACCAGCAGCGTTGCCGCACCGGCCACTGCCGAGGCGGGAAGTAAGATTCGATGGTCGGTGATGCCACATAGACGCAGCATGTGCGGGATAACCAGCCCGATAAAGCCAATCGCCCCCGCCAGCGCCACGCTCACTCCCACCAGCCAGCCGATTGCAATCACCAGCGCATTGCGCCAGACGCCAATCGGCATCCCGAGCTGGCGGGCTGAGGTTTCACCAAGAGCGAGAATATTCAGCGGCTGCGACTGCACGCCCGCCCACAGTATGACCGGGACCAGCAGCACCATCAGCCAGCCCTGCCGCCAGTCTACGCCGCCAAACCCGCCCATCATCCAGTACATCAGCTGACGCAGATCGAACGAGGTGGAGAAGTAGACCGCCCAGGTCATCAACGCGCTGCAGATGATCCCCAACGCAACCCCGGCAAGCAGCAGCCGACTGGTTGATAAATGGCGTCGTGCGAAGCGCAGGAGAATAAGGGTGATCAGCAATGCCCCGAGAATGGCGCTGAGGCTAACGCCCCAGGGGGAAAGCGCCCCACCGCCGAGCATCACCGCGGCAATCAGCCCTACACCGGCGCCATTTGAGACACCGAGCAGCCCCGGCTCTGCCAGAGGGTTTTCAAACAACGCCTGCATAATGGTGCCTGAGAGCGCCAGCGCGGCACCGACCAGGATCACCGCCAGCGTGCGCGGCAGACGAATTTGCCAGACGAAAAGCTGCCCTTCAGGACCAAACCAGCGTGCCGGGCTTAGCCACTGGTCGCCAGCACACAGGCTGAAACCGGCGGCAACAAAAAGCAGCAGTACCAGCAAAAGCAGGCGGCGTCGATCGGAACGCTGTTGGCGATGGGCAAAATCAAGCATGTGTACGGTTTTATTAGCGTGAGATGTAATTGATTTTACGGCGGGTTTGCCAGCGAGAGCAAAGAAAAAAGGCCGCGAGAGCGGCCTTTTTAGTTAGTTCATATTACTCTGTTTTGGGCGTTGCGTTTTCGACACGGCTTTTTAACTTCTGTCCGGGTCTGAAGGTCACCACGCGGCGGGCTGTAATGGGAATATCTTCCCCCGTCTTCGGGTTACGGCCCGGACGTTGGTTTTTGTCTCGCAAATCAAAATTGCCAAAGCCGGAGAGTTTTACCTGCTCACCATTTTCCAGAGCACGACGGATCTCTTCGAAAAACAGCTCTACCAGCTCTTTGGCATCCCGTTTGCTAAGCCCAAGCTTATCAAACAGATATTCTGACATTTCAGCTTTTGTAAGCGCCATAGGTTCAATCCCTCAATGATGCCTGGAATCGCTCTTTTAATGCCTCTACACATTTGGCGACGGTAGCGGCAATCTCCTCTTCTTCGAGTGTACGGCTGGTATCCTGAAGGATAAGGCTGATAGCGAGGCTCTTGAAACCTTCTGCTACGCCCTTGCCGCGGTACACGTCAAATAAGTTTACGCCAACTACCTGATTTACGCCAACTTTCTTACACTCGGCCAAAATATCTGCTGCAGGCACGTTTTCAGCGACCACAACCGCGATATCACGGCGGTTTGCCGGGAAGCGAGAGACGTCCTGCGCCTGTGGAATCACGCGGTCTGCAACCGGACTCCATTCCAGCTCAAACACGATGGTACGGCCGTTCAGGTCCAGTTTACGTTCCAGCTCAGGATGAACAACGCCAATAAAACCAATGCGTTTGCCCGCTAAATAGATAGCCGCACTTTGGCCCGGGTGGAGCGCCGGAATGGCTTCTGCACGGAATTCAATTTCAGATAATTTACCGGTCAGATCGAGAATCGCTTCCAGATCGCCCTTCATATCGTAGAAATCAACCGTGCCTTTTGCCAGGTCCCAGTGCTCTTCATAGCGATTACCGCTGATGGCGCCAGCCAGCATGAGATCCTGACGGATGCCTAAATTTGCCTGATTATCCGGCACAAAGCGCAAACCGCTTTCGAAAATTCGCACACGGTTTTGCTGACGATTCTGGTTGTAGACAATCGTGCCCAGCAGGCCGGTCCACAGAGACAGGCGCATTGCCGACATCTCGCTGGAGATCGGGCTTGGCAGGATCAGCGCCTCCTGGCCTGGATGGATCAGCTGCTGCAGCTTAGGATCGACAAAGCTGTAGGTGATCACTTCCTGATAACCTTTGTCGTTCAGCATGGTTTTCACACGCTTCAGGGAGAGATCGGCTTCACGGTGAGAGCCCATCACCAGACCGGCCTGTACCGGCTCGTCAGGGATGTTGTTGTAGCCGTAGACGCGGGCCACTTCTTCCACCAGATCTTCTTCAATCTCCATGTCGAAACGCCATGATGGCGCAACGGCTTTCCACTCGTCCTGCTCTTCCGTCACGTCGCAACCCAGACGCTTCAGAATATCGGTGACCTGTGCATCGGCAACGTGGTGGCCAATCAGGCGATCCAGCTTGCTGCGACGCAGGGTAATGGTCGCGCGCTTCGGCAGGGTGTCTTCGTTGGTTACATCAATAACCGGGCCCGCTTCGCCGCCACAGATGTCGATCAGCAGACGGGTCGCACGTTCCATCGCTTTGTACTGCAGCGCCGGGTCAACGCCACGCTCGTAGCGGTGAGAGGCATCGGTGTGCAGACCATGACGACGCGCACGACCGGTAATAGAGAGCGGGCTGAAGAAGGCACATTCCAGCAGAACGTTTTGCGTTTCATCGTTCACGCCAGAGTGTTCGCCACCGAAGATCCCGCCCATCGCCAGCGCCTTACCGTGATCGGCAATCACCAGCGTGTCGGCATTCAGTTTTGCTTCGCTGCCGTCCAGCAGAACCAGGGTTTCACCCTCTTTCGCCATACGCACGATAATCCCGCCGTCGATACGATCTTTATCGAACGCGTGCATTGGCTGGCCCAGTTCCAGCAGAACATAGTTGGTCACGTCAACAACCGCATCGATAGAACGGATACCGCAGCGACGCAGTTTTTCTTTCATCCACAGCGGGGTTGGCGCTTTGACGTTGATACCTTTCACCACACGACCGAGGTAGCGTGGGCAGGCCTCAGGCGCGTCTACCTGAATAGGCAGGACGTCGCTGATGGTAGCAGCAACCGGGACAATCTCCGGCGCGTTCAGTTCGGTCTGGTTCAGCACCGCAACATCGCGAGCCACGCCGATAATCCCTAAGCAGTCCGCACGGTTTGGCGTCACGCTGATTTCGATGGTGTTGTCATCGAGCTTCAGGTATTCGCGGATATCGGTGCCGATTGGCGCATCCAGCGGCAGTTCAATAATGCCGTTGTGATCGTCGGAAATACCCAGCTCGGAGAACGAGCACAGCATGCCTTCAGACGGCTCGCCGCGCAGTTTGGCCGCTTTAATTTTGAAATCGCCCGGCAGCACCGCGCCGACAGTCGCCACGGCCACTTTCAGACCCTGACGGCAGTTTGGCGCGCCGCAGACGATATCCAGCAGACGATCGCCACCCACATTAACTTTGGTGACGCGCAATTTGTCAGCGTTAGGGTGCTGACCACATTCAACCACTTCGCCCACGACCACGCCGGTGAAGGCGCCAGAAACCGGCTCTACACCGTCAACTTCCAGACCCGCCATGGTGATCTGGTTGGAAAGCGCTTCGCTGTCCAGCGTGGTGTTCACCCATTCGCGTAACCACAGTTCACTGAATTTCATTGTTCTGTCCTGCCCTTATTTAAACTGTTTGAGGAAACGCAGATCGTTTTCGAAGAATGCACGCAAATCGGTCACGCCATAACGCAGCATGGTCAGACGCTCCATGCCCATCCCAAACGCAAAGCCGGAGTAAACTTCCGGGTCAATACCCACGTTGCGCAGTACGTTCGGATGCACCATGCCGCAGCCCAGCACTTCCAGCCATTTGCCGTTTTTGCCCATCACGTCCACTTCCGCAGACGGTTCGGTGAACGGGAAATAGGACGGACGGAAACGAACCTGCAGATCTTCCTCAAAGAAGTTGTTCAGGAAGTCGTGCAGCGTGCCTTTCAGGTTGGTGAAGCTGATGTTTTTATCAACGATCAGCCCTTCCATCTGGTGGAACATTGGGGTGTGGGTCTGATCGTAATCGTTACGGTAGACGCGGCCCGGTGCAATGATACGGATCGGGGGTTCCTGCTCCTTCATGGTACGGATCTGTACGCCAGAGGTCTGAGTACGCAGCAGACGGGTGGCGTCGAACCAGAAAGTGTCGTGGTCAGCACGTGCCGGATGATGGCCTGGAATGTTCAGAGCGTCGAAGTTATGGTAATCATCTTCGATTTCCGGGCCAGTCGCCACGGTAAAGCCGAGCTCACCGAAGAAACTTTCAATACGATCGATGGTACGAGTCACCGGATGCAAGCCACCGTTTTCGATACGGCGCCCCGGCAGAGAAACATCGATCGTCTCTGCCGCCAGACGCGCATTCAGCACGGCACTTTCCAGCGCCGCTTTACGCGCGTTCAGAGCCTGTTGCACCTGCTCTTTGGCTTCGTTTATCACCGCACCGGCTGCCGGGCGCTCTTCCGGCGGCAACTCACGCAGGGTAGTCATTTGAAGGGTCAGATGCCCTTTCTTACCCAAATATTCGACGCGGACATTGTCTAACGCGGCAACATCTGAGGCCTGATTAATGGCGGCTGTTGCACTGGCAACCAGCTCTGCGAGATGTGACATGATTTTCCTCATTATGTCGGTACAGACACCGATTTGGTGGACGTATTCTCTCAAATTCAGGCACAAAAAAAGCCTCCATCGGGAGGCTTATCTGGCGCTGTTTTTCGTTTCATCTTTCACGCGCTAGCCTCCTGAAGTCAGGTGCTAAAGTAAAAGAAGAAGCGGAAAATAGCAGCATTCATGCTTGCGTTACCTTGTGTGGTAAAAACCGTTAAGACCTTATTGAAAAGCCTGAACGGATAAAAGTCAATCTTCTGATAAGGTTATACCCTAAATAATTCGGAACGAACGCAGCCAACGCAGGTACAGCTTGAAGTATGACGGGTATATGAAAAGAGGGAGCCAGGCCCCCTCTCTCAACTGGCTTATGCCAGTGCTGCTTTCGCTTTTTCGACCAGCGCGGTGAACGCGACTTTGTCGAATACTGCGATGTCAGCCAGGATCTTACGGTCGATTTCAACAGAGGCTTTTTTCAGGCCGTTGATGAATTTGCTGTAAGAAATACCGTTCTGACGTGCTGCTGCGTTGATACGCGCAATCCACAGTTGACGGAACTGACGCTTACGCTGACGACGGTCACGGTAAGCGTACTGACCTGCTTTGATAACAGCCTGGAAGGCAACGCGGTATACGCGTGAACGCGCACCGTAGTAGCCTTTAGCTTGTTTCAAAATTTTCTTGTGACGTGCACGTGCAATTACACCACGTTTTACGCGAGCCATGTGTGCTCTCCTGTATCTATTCTAAGTTAAAAAAGTTAAACGTTAACGACTTATGCGTACGGCAGGCACGCGATAACCAGGCCCAGATCGCCTTTAGAAACCATGGCTTTTGGACGCAGGTGACGTTTACGCTTGGTAGCTTTCTTAGTCAGAATGTGACGCAGGTTAGCGTGCTTGTGCTTAAAACCACCTTTACCGGTTTTTTTGAAGCGCTTAGCAGCACCGCGTACGGTCTTAATTTTTGGCATTTTAATAACTTCCACTTCGCATTGTTAAATAAACGAAACATAGGCGAGCAAAACCTATGAGGCCCGAAGGCTCCACAGATTTTGCTGCTTGAAGGCCTTACTGTTTCTTCTTAGGAGCGAGCACCATGATCATCTGGCGGCCTTCGATCTTCGTAGGGAAGGATTCGACTACTGCCAGTTCACTCAGATCGTCACGGACGCGGTTAAGCACTTCCATACCAATCTGTTGGTGGGCCATTTCACGACCGCGGAAACGCAGTGTGATCTTGGCCTTATCGCCATCTTCCAGAAAGCGAATCAGGCTGCGGAGTTTTACCTGATAATCGCCATCGTCGGTACCAGGACGGAATTTAATTTCCTTAACCTGGATAACTTTTTGCTTCTTCTTCTGTTCCTTAGAAGACTTACTTTTTTCATAAAGGAACTTGCCGTAGTCCATGATACGACAAACTGGCGGTTCGGCGTTAGGGCTGATTTCAACTAAATCTACTCCAGCTTCTTCAGCTTTTTCGATTGCTTCTCTCAGACTCACAATCCCCAGCTGCTCGCCTTCCAGACCTGTTAAGCGAACTTCCTGGGCGCGAATCTCGCCATTGATACGATTCGGACGTGCCGTTTGAACTCGTTTTCCGCCTTTAATACCTTATTCCTCCAGTTGTTGAAGACTGCGGCTGCGAATCTCTTGTTGCAGCTTCTCAATCACTTCACTTACGTCCAGGCTGCCCAGGTCTTTACCACGGCGGGTGCGAACGGCAACTTTGCCTGCTTCCACCTCTTTATCACCACAGACCAACATATACGGGACACGACGTAAAGTGTGCTCGCGGATTTTAAAGCCAATCTTCTCATTTCTCAAGTCTGCTTTTACGCGAATGCCCGCATTTTGTAGTTTCTGCGTCAATTCTTTAACGTAATCCGCCTGAGAATCGGTAATGTTCATGACCACTACCTGCACCGGCGCAAGCCAGGTTGGGAAGAAGCCCGCGAACTCTTCGGTCAGGATGCCAATGAAGCGCTCCAGAGAACCAAGAATAGCACGGTGAATCATTACAGGGACCTGACGCTCGTTGTCTTCGCCAACATAAGAGGCGCTTAAACGCTGAGGCAGGGAGAAGTCCAGCTGTACTGTGCCGCACTGCCAAGCTCTGTCGAGACAGTCATACAGGGTAAATTCAATTTTCGGACCATAGAAGGCGCCCTCACCCAGCTGGTATTCAAACGGAATTCCGTTCTCTTCCAGCGCCACGGCGAGATCCGCTTCTGCACGATCCCAGGTCTCATCGCTACCGATACGTTTTTCCGGACGCGTTGAGAGTTTGACCACGATCTTCTCGAAGCCAAAGGTACTGTACATATCGTAGACCATACGAATACAGGCGTTAACTTCATCACGTACCTGATCTTCAGTACAGAAGATATGCGCATCATCCTGCGTAAAGCCACGAACACGCATCAGACCGTGCAGCGCACCTGATGGCTCGTTACGGTGGCAGCTACCGAACTCTGCCATACGCAGCGGCAGATCGCGGTAAGATTTCAGACCCTGGTTAAAGATCTGAACGTGGCCCGGGCAGTTCATTGGCTTGATGCAGTATTCACGGTTCTCAGAAGAGGTGGTGAACATCGCATCTTTGTAGTTGTCCCAGTGGCCGGTTTTTTCCCACAGCACACGGTCCATCATGAACGGACCTTTCACTTCCTGATACTGGTACTCTTTCAGCTTGGAACGCACGAAGGTTTCCAGTTCACGGAAAATAGTCCAGCCGTCGTTATGCCAGAAGACCATACCCGGTGCTTCTTCCTGCATATGGTACAGGTCAAGCTGTTTACCGATTTTACGGTGGTCACGCTTTGCCGCCTCTTCCAGGCGCTGCAGGTAGGCGTTCAGGGCTTTTTTATCTGCCCACGCGGTACCATAAATACGCTGCAACATCTTGTTGTTGCTATCGCCACGCCAGTAGGCGCCAGCAATTTTCATCAGTTTGAAGTGATGGCAGAAGCGCATGTTCGGCACGTGCGGCCCGCGGCACATGTCGATGTATTCCTGGTGATGATACAAGCCAGGCTTGTCATCATGAGCAATGTTCTCATCAAGAATAGAGACTTTATAGCTCTCGCCACGCTTCACGAAGGTTTCACGCGCTTCGTGCCAGCTGACTTTCTTCTTAATGACGTCATAGTTGGTTTCGGCGAGCTCGTGCATACGTTTCTCGAGCGCGTCGATATCTTCCTGGGTCAGGGTGTGGTCAAGGTCAACGTCGTAGTAGAAGCCGTTGTCGATAACCGGGCCGATCGCCATTTTGGTGTTTGGCCACAGCTGTTTGATGGCATGACCTAACAGGTGCGCACAGGAGTGACGAATGATCTCCAGACCTTCTTCATCTTTTGCGGTGATGATAGAGAGTTGCGCGTCGTTTTCGATCAGATCGGATGCATCAACCAGCTCACCGTTCACACGGCCCGCGATGGTCGCTTTCGCGAGTCCAGGACCGATGTCCAGGGCAACATCCATTGGGCTAACGGCGTGGTCGAAATGGCGTTGGCTGCCATCAGGAAGAGTAATTACAGGCATTTTATATCCTTATTTGCAGTGATGCCCCACACATAAGAGCATATACAAAGAAAATAATCATAGTTTAACAAGAGATTACGACACCATCTGACCAACAATCGTCAAATTGGCTCGTCATCCTGCACCTGCCAAAATCAGAATAATGCCGGTTTACGGCAGGCTTTCTAATGGTAACACTAATGACAGGGCGTATGCACCCTCTGCGACCAGTTTGAACGTATGAGGGCACGATCGCCTGCCAGAGCTCGCAATACCCGATTGTTGAGCTATTCTTGAACAGGTCCTGACACAGCCATGAGGCATCACATGAATGTATCCAGTAGAACCGTAGTGATATTGAATATACTTTCTGCTGCCGGTTTAGCGTTGATCCTTGCCGAGAGATTTCATTGGTTCTAGCCCAACCGATGATGTGGCATAACCTTCTGTCCCCGACAGCGCGTATTTTGATAGACTGAAGGCATCAACAGACAAGGATTAGGTTATGCCAACAAAACGATTTGCCGTCAAACACTGGAAAATGGTGCTGGTCTTAATTGCCATCTGCGGTGCAATGCTGCTATTGCGTTGGGCGGCGATGATTTGGGGCTAAGCGGGAATTTGACGCAACGGCGTACAGAATAAAACACGTTATCGATATTCCACCTGTTTTTCGTCAAGGCGAAATACAGGTGGAATAATGGCGTACACAATTACCTGTCAGGACCATTCACCTGCTACCAGTTTATGTACATCAAACGCGTCATTCATTGATTGACCGGTAGACGGCGCGCCCGGCGCGATGTTTGACCCGGCTTCAACGTCAGAAGCGTGAGTCATTCCAACCTGACTGGCATCATCTGCAGCGAATACACCAAACGAAAGTGCAGAAAGCACCATGGCTGCAGCAGTATTTTTGATTTTTTTCATACTATTATTCTCTTTCTGAAGACATGCAATACTTCTCAAGGCAAATAAATGCCTGTGTATTGAGTATAACGCTGGTTCATCCTTTTGCCTCGCCTGGTTATTGTCAATTTGTGTCAAATAAACAGAATGCGGTCTGGCCAGGATGAATTATGAAGAAATTAAGAAGATTTTTGAGGACCAATTATTTTAAAACGGCGTTTAATATAAAACAGCACAGTTTCTGAAAATAAAAAACGGGCCGAAATAATCGGCCCGTCTGCATTACATCTTATAGCCCAGTGAAACGGTGGTTCTGCGGTCGGTATGATCCGGCGCAGTCTCTGGAGGCGAAGAGTTCCAGGTCACGTTATAGGCCACTTTCAGGCCAAAGTGTTCGTTGATGTCCACATTCAGCGCTGTCTCAGAGTTCAGCGTTGTGTCCTCGGCGCCAAACACAGAAACACCCTGGGTGAACTTCGTGTTGTCGGTCATCTGCCAGGCGTAGGTGCCAGACGCATAGCCGAGCGGTTGCGTTTTGGTATCGCCGTCGGTGAACTCGTCATAACGGACACCCGGACCGAATTCGAAGCGGAAGCTATGAACCGGACCGTTCAGGAACTGACGACCATAACCTGCGGTGAACACATCGCGTTGACGATAGCCGTTGTAGCGGTCAGTCAGCCAGCTTGCCTGGCCAAACAGGTAGTCATAGTCAGTCATGTTGTAACGGCTACGTCCACCTACCGCGTATTTCTCGGAGGAGCGTTCATCGTTAGCGGAGGTGTTGCTGGCGTTTCCCCACAGAGACCAGGCGGTGGTGTTACCGTACCAGGTCAACGTGCTATCCGCCGTCAGAGAGGAGCTTTTCGTGTTACCGGATTGCGCCAGGTACCCGGCGTTCAAATTACCTTCAAAAGGTTTTTTCGCCGCGGTGGGATCGTCCATGACAGTAAAAACGGAATCATCAGCGGTTGCGCTCATAGCCGCAAACACGCCACCCGCCAGCATCAGTGCAGCGGGCACTGTCTTCAAAAGCTTCATTTTATTAAGGAGTCCGTACAACAGAAAAAGAGACCACACGGTCCCGGAAACTTTCTTGAGGATCAATGACAAGGCGTCCAGAGAAAGGTAACAAATTATAAAAAGCCGCAAATAACATAGCAATGTTTTCTTATTTCATTTTTTGAATAAGAACGATCCCAAAATGCGTTTTATTTTATATATCGCTTAGCCTTCGCTTTGTCATTATTCATATTGAAAATCATACTGTTATTTACATTGCCTTCCTGCCAAATGGTGCCAGACTAAAAGGAACCCACGCTAAAAGGAGGTAATGATGGTTTCTATCTACACTCTGACGCTCTCCCCTTCCCTCGATTCCGCCACCCTCACGCCGCAGATTTACCCGGAAGGTAAACTCCGCTGCAGTGCCCCGGTGTTTGAGCCCGGCGGCGGAGGGATCAACGTGGCACGCGCCATCACCCATCTCGGTGGGAAAGCCACGGCGATATTCCCCGCAGGCGGAGCCACCGGCGAACATCTCGTCTCTCTGCTGGCAGATGAACAGGTCGCCGTGGAGACGGTCGAGGCCAAAGACTGGACACGTCAAAATCTGCACGTGCACGTGGAGTCCAGCGGAGAGCAATATCGCTTTGTGATGCCAGGCGCCAGACTGAGCGACGATGAGTTCCGTCAGCTTGAAGAGAAAGTGCTGACGATTGAAAGCGGTTCACTGCTGGTCATCAGCGGCAGTCTGCCACCCGGTGTCAGTACGGAAAAGCTGACGGCGCTCATTCGGGCCGCACAGCAGCGCGGCATCCGCTGTATTGTAGACAGCAGTGGCGAGGCGTTGCAGGCAGCGTTAGAGCCGGGCAATCTTGAGCTGGTAAAACCAAACCAGAAAGAGCTGAGCGCGCTGGTAAACCGCGAACTCACTCAGCCAGATGATGTGCGCAGCGCGGCCCAGGAGCTGGTGCGCACGGGTAAAGCGCGGCGCGTAGTGGTCTCTCTTGGCCCGCAGGGGGCGCTGGCCGTGGATGAAACGGGGTCAGTGCAGGTTGTCCCGCCGCCGATGAAAAGCCAGAGTACCGTAGGTGCAGGCGACAGCATGGTTGGGGCAATGACGCTAAAACTGGCGCAGGGCGCGACGCTGTTAGAGATGACACGCTACGGCGTGGCGGCAGGTAGCGCGGCAACCATCAACCAGGGAACGCGGCTGTGTTCGCTGGCCGATACGCAAAAAATTGTCGATTACCTGTCCCGAAATTAACCCGCTTTCCCCTTCGCGCTGAAGGGGAAATGCAGTGCAAAGTCGCCAAACACACACTATCGACTATGCTAAGAAAACTTTCATGATAACAATGAGGTGAATTATGAGCAGTGGTGACATCACCCGCTACGTCGTTACCGTCAACATTCATGAAGCGTCGCTGACCGAGCTGAATGAGCTTAACAACGCCTTTACCCGGGCCAATTTCCTGCTCACGCTGACGGATGAAGAAGGCAATATTCATGATTTAGGCACGCTGGCATTCGGCCTGATAAGCGCCCTCAGCGAAGAGGAGGTCCGCGCGCTGGCGGAAAGCCTGGCTGAGAGCGTGACAGATAAACCTGCCGAAATTGATGTGGATACCTGGGAAACCTGGCAGAAAAAAGAACAATAAGTGCCCTGCATGAAGGTAAACCGCTCAGGTGTGCGTTAGTTCGTATTTTTTTACCGCAGTTATGCGCTAACTTTATGATCTGGCAGACAACATGGGAGAGAGATCATGTGGCAGGCTATCAGTCATCTTTTACGTGAACAACTGGGCGAAGGTGAAATTGAACTGCGTAACGAACTGCCAGGCGGAGAGATCCACGCCGCATGGCATATACGCTACTCAGGGCGCGATCTCTTCGTAAAATGCGACGAGCGAGAGTTGCTCCCGATTTTCACCGCCGAAGCCGATCAACTGGAACTGTTGTCGCGCAGCAAAACGGTCACCGTCCCGGAGGTGCTGGCCGTGGGCAGCGACCGCGACTACAGCTTTCTGGTGATGGAATATCTCCCTGCCCGTCCGCTGGATGCCCACAATGCGTTTATTCTGGGACAGCAGATAGCGCGCCTGCATCAATGGAGCGACCAGCCGCAGTTTGGTCTCGACTTTGATAACGATCTCTCCACCACACCACAACCGAATGCCTGGCAACGCCGCTGGTCAACCTTTTTTGCCGAGCAGCGTATCGGCTGGCAACTTGAGCTCGCCGCCGAGAAAGGCCTCGAATTTGGCAACATTGATGCCATCGTCGAGCATATACAGCAGCGCCTGGCCTCTCATCAGCCTCAGCCTTCTTTGCTGCACGGCGATTTGTGGTCCGATAACTGCGCGCTGGGCCCCAATGGGCCTTATATATACGATCCGGCCTGCTACTGGGGCGACAGAGAGTGCGACCTCGCCATGTTGCCCCTCCACCCCGAGCAGCCGCCACAAATTTATGACGGCTATCAGTCAATCTCCCCCTTACCGCAGGGCTTCCTCGACCGCCAGCCGGTGTATCAGCTTTATACCCTGATGAACCGCGCAATCCTGTTTGGGGGTGAGCATCTGGTGAACGCACAGCGGGCGCTTGAGCGCGTACTGGCCGCGTGAAGGCAGGACGGGTGGCCTCAGGCCACCCTGTGATTATAAAAAGCCGAGCAGTGAGAAAAAGAAGTAGCCCGCCACAATAATGATCACCGGCAGGACATAGAGCGGAAAGATTTGCAGGAAGATAGAGTGACGTGGCACCACGATGCGGGACTCGATCTGTTCACGCGTCATCCCTTCCGGGCCTTTGGCCTGTTCCAGAATCATCTGGTCTTCCACCCCTTCACGTAAAAAACGGGTCTGACGGCTCATGCGTGCGCCTGACGCCTGTAACGCCATGGCGATAAAAATCAGCGCATAAATCACCCAAAACCCGATATTCAGCTGCTGGTGAAAGTCCGGCGTGGGCGAGTTGAACCAGAAGATATTCAAAAATGGCGTGTTAAAACGCATCATCTCAATCATGACATGCGCAAAATCAAGCATGACCGCATTGATACCCGGCTGTTTTTCGCTGTGATCGTACATAAACTTGAGCACAGAAATCAGCGTAGAAATAACGGCAGGAATAAAAATCACCCAGCCAGCAACCCGTTTTAAGACAGCAATGCGTCCAGCTTGTTGGTACGTCATCAGTTCCTCTTCATAAAGACGCGTTATTTGTGGCTAAGTCTACCTCCTGACCGTCATTTTCGCCCGATCTTTAAAGGCAATATGCTAAATTGCAGATTGTACTTAGCACGTATCGTCTGTCGTACACCCTTAATAAGGAGACGTTGTGATGTCGACACCGCGCCAAATTCTTGCCGCTATTTTTGACATGGATGGATTACTGATCGATTCCGAACCGCTCTGGGATCGTGCTGAACTGGACGTCATGGCCAGCCTCGGCGTCGATATCAGCCGCCGCCATGAACTTCCGGATACGCTGGGCTTGCGTATCGATATGGTGGTTGACCTGTGGTATGCCCATCAGCCATGGGTGGGCCCGGATCGCGATGAGGTCACCGCCCGCATTATCAGCCGCGCCATTGCGCTGGTGGAAGAGTCCAGGCCGCTGCTGCCGGGGGTCCGTGAAGCTGTCGCCCTGTGCAAGGCGCAGGGGCTGAAGGTGGGACTGGCCTCCGCCTCCCCGCTGCACATGCTGGAAAAAGTGCTCACCATGTTCGAGCTGCGTGACAGTTTCGATGCGCTGGCCTCTGCGGAAAAGCTCCCCTACAGTAAGCCCCATCCCCAGGTGTATATGGACTGTGCCGCTAAGCTCGGTCTTGATCCGCTAACCTGCGTGGCGCTGGAAGATTCCGTTAACGGCATGGTGGCCTCAAAAGCTGCGCGGATGCGTTCCATTGTCGTTCCTGCTGAAGAGGGCCGACACGATCCCCGTTTTGCGCTTGCCGACGTGAAGCTAAACTCCCTGGCTGACCTGACGGTGCAACACCTGCGAGGCGAATAAACGCTCTGTTTCAGGCAGCCTCGTGCTGCCTGAAAATAAAATAAAACACCGTTCCATTTCAGTTGCATTTCTCACGCCCGACTCCTATTCTAAGTTTCAGAACGACAATCACCTGCTTCTGAGGCGCGAATGATACTGGATACCTTTACTCTTTCAGGAAAAGTGGCCATCGTCACCGGATGCGATACCGGTCTGGGACAAGGCATGGCCATCGCGCTGGCACAGGCGGGCTGCGATATCGTGGGCGTCAACCGTAAAGCGCCTGAGCAAACAGCGGCCATCGTGACGGCGCTCGGCAGACGGTTTACGGCCATTCGGGCTGACCTCGGCCAGCAGGCGAGTCTTCAGGGCGTTGTGGAGCGTGCCGTCGCTGAGATGGGGCGCGTCGATATTCTGGTGAATAACGCCGGAACGATTCGCCGGGAAGATGCGCTGGCGTTCACGGAAAAGGACTGGGATGAGGTGATCGACCTCAATCTGAAATCCGTCTTTTTCCTCTCACAGGCCGTGGCAAAGCAGTTTATCGCCCAAGGTCAGGGTGGGAAAATCATCAACATCGCCTCAATGCTCTCCTTCCAGGGTGGTATCCGCGTGCCCTCTTATACCGCCTCAAAAAGTGGCGTGCTGGGGATCACGCGTCTGCTGGCGAACGAGTAGGCGGCGCATGGTATTAACGTCAACGCTATCGCACCGGGTTACATGGCGACTAATAATACGCAGCAGCTGCGTGATGACGAGCAGCGTAGCCAGGAAATCCTTGACCGCATTCCTGCCGGGCGTTGGGGCGTACCGGAAGATCTGCAGGGCCCGGTGGTGTTTTTGGCCTCCGCCGCCTCAGACTACGTGAACGGCCATACCCTGGCCGTCGACGGGGGCTGGCTGGCGCGTTGACCCGCTTTGTGACAAAGAGTTACACCGTCACCTCTTTCGCCTACTGTATAAAAACCCTATACTGTATGAATTGACAGTTTCCTGGGTTTTATCATGACGGCGGAAGGCCACCTGCTTTTTTCCATTGCGTGCGCAGTATTTGCCAAAAACGCTGAGCTTACCCCCGTGCTTGCACAGGGGGACTGGTGGCATATTGTTCCTTCTGCCGTGCTGACCTGCCTGTTGCCCGACATCGACCATCCTAAATCTTTTCTTGGGCAACGCCTGAAGTGGATCTCAAAACCTATCGCCCGTGCGTTTGGCCATCGCGGGTTTACGCACAGCCTGCTGGCCGTGTTTGCCCTGCTGACGCTGTTCTATTTAAAAGTACCTGAAAGCTGGATAGTGCCCGCCGATGCCATTCAGGGCATGGTGCTGGGCTATTTGAGTCATATTCTCGCCGATATGCTGACGCCTGCTGGCGTGCCGCTGCTGTGGCCCTGCCGCTGGCGTTTCCGCCTGCCTGTTCTCGTTCCCCAGAAAGGGAATCAGCTTGAGCGCGTGTTGTGCATGGCTCTGTTCGCCTATGCCGTCTGGATGCCGCAGACATTGCCCGAAAACAGTGCAGTGCGCTGGTCATCTCAGATGATCAATTCGCTGCAATTTCAGTTCAATCGCTTTATTCATCACCAGATTGAACAGTAAACCAGCAAAATTATCGCATTTGTCATAACCCATTCCATTTGGATATAAGCGCGACATCACACTTCTGCTAACCTTGCGCCAACAGGACCGGTAAAAACCGGCCACATAATAAATCAGGAGAACGGGGATGAATTTTCCACTCATCGCGAACATTGTCGTGTTCGTTATATTGCTATTGCTTCTCGCCCAGGCGCGCCACAAACAGTGGAGCCTGGCGAAGAAAGTGCTGGTGGGTCTGGTCATGGGTGTCGTGTTTGGCCTGGCCTTACATGCCGTCTACGGCTCCGATAGCCCGATACTGAAAGACTCCATTCAGTGGTTCAATATTGTCGGTAACGGCTATGTCCAGTTGCTGCAGATGATCGTCATGCCGCTGGTATTTGCCTCTATTCTGAGCGCTGTTGCTCGTCTGCATAACGCTACGCAGTTGGGTAAAATCAGTTTCCTGACCATTGGTACGCTGCTGTTTACCACGCTGATTGCTGCGCTGGTGGGGGTGCTGGTGACCAACCTGTTCGGCCTGACCGCCGAGGGTCTGGTTCAGGGTACCGCTGAAACCGCGCGTCTGACCGCAATTCAGACCAACTACGTGGGTAAAGTCGCTGACCTGACGGTGCCGCAGATGGTGCTCTCCTTCATTCCGAAGAACCCGTTTGCTGACCTGACAGGCGCCAGCCCAACTTCCATCATCAGCGTGGTGATTTTCGCTGCCTTCCTGGGCGTGGCGGCACTGAAGCTGCTGAAAGACGATGCGCCGAAAGGCGAGCGCGTGCTGACCGCTATCGATACCCTGCAAAGCTGGGTGATGAAGCTGGTTCGTCTGGTGATGCAACTGACCCCTTACGGTGTTCTGGCACTGATGACCAAAGTGGTTGCTGGCTCTAACCTGCAGGACATCATTAAGCTGGGCAGCTTCGTTGTCGCCTCTTATCTGGGTCTGGGCATTATGTTTGTCGTACACGGCATCCTGCTGGGTGTGAACGGCGTAAGCCCGCTGAAATACTTCCGTAAAGTCTGGCCTGTGCTGACCTTTGCCTTCACCAGCCGTTCCAGCGCCGCATCTATTCCGCTGAACGTCGAAGCGCAGACTCGTCGCCTGGGTGTACCTGAGTCTATCGCCAGCTTCTCGGCCTCCTTTGGTGCCACGATTGGTCAGAACGGGTGTGCGGGTCTCTACCCGGCGATGCTGGCCGTGATGGTTGCGCCAACGGTTGGGATCAACCCGCTGGATCCGGTCTGGATTGCTACGCTGGTCGGTATTGTCACCATTAGCTCCGCAGGCGTTGCGGGCGTGGGCGGCGGTGCTACCTTCGCCGCGCTGATTGTTCTGCCTGCGCTGGGCCTGCCGGTGACGCTGGTGGCCCTGCTGATCTCCGTTGAACCGCTGATCGACATGGGGCGTACCGCACTGAACGTGAGCGGCTCAATGACGGCCGGTACGCTGACCAGCCAGTGGCTGAAGCAGACCGACAAAGCCATCCTGGATAGTGAAGACGACGCCGAGCTGGCGCACCGTTAATCATTGAAAATAAAAAAACCGCCATCAGGCGGTTTTTTTATACGTGTTATTTTTCAAACTTCTTCATCCTGTCGAATTTGTACCGCCCACCGCTGGGCCGCTTCCGGCACGGTAAACACCGGGGAACGACGGAAATGCTCGCCAATCAGCACAAAGGCCACATATTTGCCACGTAACTGCCAGACATCGCGATAGCCATCCACCTTCAGCGCATGTTCAGGGGGAGCGGGTTCGACACGGGGCACGTAGCTAATAACCTGGCGATTTTGTTGACGAAGAGGTTTCATAAGCGACTGGTTCATTAAAGCACATTCTGAAAGCAGGAAATTTCTATGATAGCCGATCCTGCCCCCACGCGTCGCGTCTTGCGTGTGGTGGACCGCCTCTTTTACTAAGGCGGTGTCTGAAAAAGCTGAGTTCGCCTGCCCTTTCCGTACATTGTTCTATAGTTAACAGGGTTTTTTAGGAATGAATAAAGGAGAAGCGTGCAATGTCGAACAAAGATAACACACATCAATCACCCATTCATGGCACTGAAGAATCACAGCCGGGTATGGACTCCCTTGCACCTGAAGATGGCTCTCATCGCCCTTCACCGGGTCCCTCAGCCCCTGGCGAGCAGCCGACCGCGCCCGGTAGTATGAAATCGCCGGACACCGGCAATGAGAAACTAAAATCACTCGAGCCACACCGCAAAGGCGGAGAAGGCTATGCGTTGACCACCAATCAGGGGGTGCGCATCGCTGACGATCAGAATTCCCTGCGCGCGGGATCCCGCGGACCGACTCTGCTGGAAGACTTCATCCTGCGGGAAAAAATTACCCACTTTGACCATGAGCGTATCCCGGAGCGTATCGTGCACGCGCGCGGTTCCGCCGCTCACGGCTATTTCCAGCCCTACAAGAGCCTGAAGGAAATCACCAAAGCTGACTTCCTTTCAGACCCGGATAAGATCACCCCCGTGTTTGTGCGCTTTTCCACCGTGCAGGGTGGCGCAGGTTCGGCTGATACCGTGCGAGATATTCGCGGCTTTGCCACCAAGTTTTATACCGAAGAGGGTATCTTCGACCTGGTCGGCAATAACACCCCGGTCTTTTTCATTCAGGATGCGCATAAATTTCCTGACTTTGTCCATGCGGTAAAACCGGAGCCCCACTGGGCGATACCGCAGGGACAAAGTGCGCATGACACCTTCTGGGACTATGTCTCCCTGCAACCCGAGACGTTACACAACGTGATGTGGGCGATGTCTGACCGCGGGATCCCGCGCAGCTATCGCACCATGGAAGGGTTTGGCATTCATACCTTCCGGATGATCAACGCCGAGGGCAAAGCGACGTTTGTCCGTTTCCACTGGAAACCGGTCGCCGGGAAAGCCTCGCTGGTGTGGGATGAAGCCCAGAAGCTGACCGGGCGCGATCCGGACTTCCATCGCCGCGAGCTGTGGGAATCCATTGAAGCGGGCGACTTCCCGGAATATGAGCTGGGGTTACAGCTGATCCCGGAAGAGGACGAATTCAAATTCGATTTTGACCTGCTGGATCCGACCAAACTGATCCCCGAGGAGCTGGTACCGGTTCAGCTGGTGGGCAAAATGGTGCTTAACCGCAACCCGGATAACTTCTTTGCCGAGAACGAACAGGCGGCCTTCCACCCCGGGCATATCGTCCCGGGCCTGGATTTCACCAACGATCCGCTGCTGCAGGGGCGACTGTTCTCCTACACCGATACGCAGATCAGCCGACTCGGCGGGCCGAACTTCCATGAAATTCCGATTAACCTCCCCACCTGTCCGTACCACAATTTCCAGCGCGACGGGATGCATCGTCAGGATATTGATACCAACCCGGCCAACTATGAGCCGAACTCCATCAACGATAACTGGCCGCGCGAAACGCCTCCTGGCCCGATACGGGGTGGATTTGAGTCGTATCAGGAACGTGTGGACGGCAACAAAATCCGCGAGCGCAGCCCGTCATTTGGAGAGTATTACGCCCACCCTCGCCTGTTCTGGAACAGCCAGACACCGATTGAGCAGCAGCATATTATCGGCGGCTTCAGCTTTGAACTGAGCAAGGTTGTGCGGACCTACATCCGCGAGCGCGTGGTCGATCAGCTGGCACACATTGATATTCAACTCGCCCAGAGCGTGGCCGATAACCTCGGCATTACGCTGACGGATGAGCAACGCAATCTTGCCCCGCCAAAAGAGGTCAACGGGGTGAAAAAAGATCCGGCGCTCAGCCTGTACGCGGTGCCGGGAGGCTCGATTAAAGGCCGGGTGGTGGCGATCCTGCTTAACGACAAAACTCGCGCCAGCGACGTGCTGGGGATCATGCAGGCGCTGAAAACCAAAGGCGTACACGCCAAATTGCTCTACTCCCGAATGGGTGAAGTGACTGCCGATGACGGGTCAGTGCTGCCGGTTGCCGCCACCTTTGCCGGTGCGCCATCCCTGACAGTGGACGCGGTGATTGTGCCGTGCGGCGATATTGCCAGCCTGCTGAGCAACGGTGACGCGGTCTATTATCTGCTTGAAGCCTATAAGCATCTGAAACCGATCGCCCTTTCCGGTGATGCGCGACAGTTTAAAGCACGCCTGAACGTGGCCGATCAGGGTGAAGACGGGATTGTGGAAGGCGATAACGTCGACGACGCGTTTATGACGAAGCTGTTTGATCTGCTAGCCGCGCACCGCGTCTGGTCGCGCAGCAGCAAGATTGACCAGATACCGGCGTAAAAAAAGCCGGGTGGCGCTTGCGCTTACCCGGCCTACATTTCGACTGGTTTTGTAGGCCCGGTAAGGCGAAGCCGCCACTGGGCTTTGTCTTAAAGATCCCCGAAAGTCCCCAACCGATACCCGCGCTCGGCAATCGCGTATTTCAGCGACGGCGACGTCAGCACCTCCAGCTCCGCCAGGCGCGGCCAGCAGTAGGCGCTCTTACGGACGGTGTTATCGACAAACGCAGGATGCGCCATCACCTCCAGCGACCGTTCCCCCCGGGCTGCGGAATCATCCAGCACCTTCAGGAACAGCGCTTCGTCGATCTCCTCACCGTAAAATGCGCTGCTGAACCCCTCCGATGTGGTCACGGCAAAGTCCGGCAACCCGCGCACGTCACGATCCACACGCATCGCCACGCCTTTACGCTGAGCAAAATCCGCAACGAGCGGAAAAATCGCCGGGATCATATGCACATGATGATGGCTGTCGATATGGGTTGGTTCGCGACCAAAGAGGTCAACAAAACGGTTGTACTGACAGTCCAGCTCGCGGGCAATCTCTTCGAGCGGCAGCGCGTCCTGCTCCGCCAGTTCCCAAATCCATTTCCCGAGTTGCCCGTCACGCGTCAGGCCCGGCATCGCTGAAAGCGGCCTCCCCAGCGTCAACACAAAGTGCATGCCCACGCCCAGCTCAGGCGCTTCACGGCTCAACTGCGCCGCGTGCTCTATCGCCTCTCCATTCACCAGCGCGGTGGTCGAGGTCACCACACCCCGTCGGCAGGCTTCAACAATGCCGTAGTTTTGCCCCTTAGACAGGCCAAAATCATCAGCATTGACGATCAGCAGGTTTTCCATCGCACGTCCTCTTAACGGTGTTGATGCTTGAGCTTCTCAACCGTGGCGGCAAAGTTTGGCAGCCATTTTTCATGCGCCAGTATCATCTCGCTGGCCAGCCCTTCCGCATCGCGGTCGGAATGCACCAGCGGGCTGAGGTTCAGCGCCAGCAGCACGTCATTCAACTCACCGCTCAGCGCAGCGTTGCTGGCCGCCACTTCAAACCCTTTGATGGTATGGATGAGCCCCATCACTTTGTCATCAAAGTGGGTAATACGCGGATGCGGTTTTGCCCCCTCACGGCCCAGGATACAGGTCATCTCTACGGCCCAGTCGGCCGGGATATTGTCGATATGGCCATGGTGCGGCACATTGACGTAGTGCTCAGCCTGCTTGTCATTGTAAATGGCGTTGATCACTTCGCACGCCGCGTCGGAATAGTACGCTCCACCGCGCTGTTCAAGCTCTTTCGGCTTCACGTTCAGGTTTGGATCTTTATACAAATCAAACAGCTGCTTTTCAACTTTCTGCACAACCTGAGCGCGGGCACCGCCTTTATAGTACTCGCCCATTTCGATGGCCAGCATCTCTTTCTGCTTGAAGTAGTAAAGCAGATACGAGCATGGCAGCAGATTCAGGGAACGGATGAGCCCTTCGCTGAACGGCAGGTCAAAGATATTTTTTACGGATGCTGCGGTCAGGCGGCCGGAAGCCACGCCGTCCAGCAGTTCAGCAAAGCGAGACTGGCCGTTTACTATCACATCTCTGATGAACACCATGTGGTTGAGACCGAACAGATCAATAGAGAGATCGTCGTTGTCGGTCAGCTCCAGCACGTCGCGGATGAACATCTTCATGCCAATCGGAATATTGCAGACGCCGATAAAACGCTTGAAGTTGGTATGGCGATAGACCGCCTCGGTGACCATCCCGGCCGGGTTGGTAAAGTTAATCACCCATGCGTTCGGGCAGATCGCCTGCACATCTTTGATGATGTCGAAAATGACCGGGATGGTGCGCAAACCTTTAAACAGGCCGCCCGCGCCGTTGGTTTCCTGTCCCAGATAGCCGTGGCTCAGCGGAATGCGTTCGTCCAGTTCACGCGCTTTGAGCTGGCCCACGCGCAGCTGAGTGGTAACGAAGTCAGCGTCCTGCAATGCCAGGCGACGATCGAGGGTTTTATGCACGGTTAAGGGCACACCGGCTTTTTCTACCATCCGCTGGCACAGGTCAAAAATAATATTTAGCTTTTCCTGCCCTTCTTCAACATCCACCAGCCATAATTCACTGACCGGTAATTCATGATAACGTTTCAGGAAACCTTCCAGTAATTCCGGGGTATAGCTGCTGCCGCCGCCAATGGTCACGACTTTTAATTTCTTTTGCATAACATCTCCCTTAGCGTATCAGGTTAATCGCCTGCAAGGTATAGCGGACTCTTCCCGCTATTTGGGCAAGCAATCAAGTCAATATTCGTGGCGAATAAACTCGCCAGGCACTAATTAATTACCGTCAAATTCTTCCGGTAACTGTTTGGTGTGAATGAGGTAAATTTCTTAAAGGTTTTAATAAACAGGCTGGGGCTACTGTAACCGGACTCATAAGCAATATCGGTGACAGAGTAGTTGGTAATTTCCAGCTGTTTTTTGGCAAAATTAATGCGGATTTCATTAATAATTTGCACGGGTGTTTTACGATAATAACGCTGTGTCGCCCGGGTCAGGTATTCCTGGGATTTTCCGGACAGTGACACCATATTTTCCAGAGCATTCTCGCTGAACTGCCCTTTGTCGTGCATCAACTCGACGGTACTGCGCAGCCATTGCGGAATGTCGTCGCTCACCTGCTGCTCTTCGCGGTGATGGCGAAGGCGGTTCATCACATAGAACGTCACGGTTTCAATAAATTCATCGAACTCATTGTCGCGGAAGTTGAGCGAGGCGATCACCGTTTCGATCCAGGTCATAAATTCGTTTTTCACGCGATAGACCTGTGACGCCACAAAGCAGAACGGCACCAGCGGCAGATAGTGTTTCTCAAAGAAACGTCTGCTGACGCCAACATTCAGAATACGGGTGGCCCCAAATTCGTAAAAGCTCTGGTGATAAGATCCCATCGGCAGGAAAACAAAATCACCGCGCTCCAGCAGGACACGCTTGCCGTTAATCTCCTGATAGTAGCGGCCGGTCAGAACAATCGTGAACTCGTAGTAGTCATGCTGATGCAGACCACTGGCGCTCTCCGTCTTGTTGTAAATAACCACGTGAAAATTCTTGCCATTAAACAGCTGCTGTTCAAGTGCGGTTTTAATTTCCATCGTGCTGACCTCCTGCTACTCAGTCTGACTTACTGCAGCTTCTCGTGAAGCTCAATTAACTCTGCCACCAGCTCGCGTGCCAGCATCGAGGTCATCAGGTGATCCTGTGCATGCACCAGCACCAGGCTGACTTTCATCTTCCCTTCCCCCTGGTCGCCTTCGATAAGCTTAGTCTGCACCAGGTGCGCTTCATTCAGCGCGATACGGGATTGATCCATCATGGTCTTAGCGGCGGCAAAATCGCCCTGCTTGGCCTGCTTCAGGGCGGCATACGCCAGGCTACGTGCTTGCCCGGAGTTGATGATAAGCCCCATCACCACTTCTTCCAGATCGCTCTCTACGGCGTCTTCGGCTACGATACTATCCAAATCTAACATCTTTAAGCTCCTTTTCGCTGGCGCGGGTTACCCCGCGCCAGGCAATATTTAGAATTTCAGTGCGAGGGCGATATCCTCTTCGCTCTCTTCTTCATCAATCACGGTCGCGGCTTTGTTGGCTATCGCCACGAATGGCATGTAGAGCAGTGTTGCAATCCCGAGGTTGAATATCGCCAGCAGGAAGGCCGCGACGCTACCGTTGGTGTTGAAGAACGCCCCCAGCCCCGCCGGCATGGTCCACGGCGCAATGTTGGTAACAGGCGGGATAATGCCCAGGTAATAGGCCGTCAGAGTGATCCCCGCAAGCAGCGGCTGAATCAGGACGAATGGAATGAACATCACCGGGTTCATGATGATAGGCAGACCAAACAGAATCGGCTCGTTAATCTGGAAGATGCCTGACGGCAGCGCCAGCTTCGCAACCTGACGATGGTCAGCGCGACGAGAGACAATAAAGACCGCGATGATCAGACCCAGCGTCGCCCCGGTACCCCCCAGGAAGATATAAGAGTCCAGCATCGGCTTCGCCCACACATGGAAGGTTTTACCGGCTGCCAGCGCCGCATCAACGGAGCCGTACTGCTGATAAAGTGCAACGTTTTCCAGTGCCCATGGGGTCATGATACCGCTGTCCAGCGCGGCCAGTGCCAGTGAACCATGTACGCCGAAGAACCACAGCAGGGAGGTGAAAATCACGTACGCCCAACCGACCACGCCACCCATCGACGCCAGCGGCGTAGAGATAGAGTCCATGATGATCTGGTGGAAGTTTGTGCCCCAGTGAGAGAGCGCCCAGGCAATAATCCCCATGATGGAGAGAATAATGAAGCCTGGAATCAACGCGGAAAATGAACGGGAAACAGAGGCCGGTACGCTATCCGGCAGGCGAATTACCCAGTTGCGGCGGATAATAAAGGTGAACATCTCGGCAACCACCAGACCGATAACGATACCGGAAATAATGTTTGCCCCACCCAGCCAGTTGGCACCCACAGCATAAGCTTCACCCACGCTGTATGGGGTGACGGTCATAAAGGCGGCAACGGACAATAACCCCGCGGCCAGTGGATCCACCTTACGTTCTTCGGCTAATGCCATCCCAATAAAGAAAGGCGCCATCAGCGACATAATACCCAACGTACCGTTATATACGTTGCCGCCGATGGCTTTAAAACCGTTAAGGGTTTCAATGGTTGAAGCGTCTAACCGAATTCCTAATGAATAAAAAAAGGAACCTTCACCAAAGCTCAGAAAAACGTTGTTAATTAAAACGAACATTGCCCCGGCCAGCGTCAACGGCATTAATTTAATAAAGCCGTTTTTGATGGCGTTAACGTGAGGCTGCTTTCCTATTTTAACAGCAAAAGGAAGGAGTACCTTTTCAAGTGAAGCGATGACTTTACTCATAGGAAAATACCCTTAAATGCCGCAACGTATGTCGCGGCGTATTGTGTGTGAAATAACTCTTTGACGGGAAAAATAAAAATTAATTAGCAGCTTTTTTAATTGCTGCCACAGCAGCTTTCAGTACACCTAAACCATCAATCTTACCGTACAACCCTGAATCGATTACCTCGACCGGTTTATTCGGTAACAGACGTTGAATTTCTGGCAACATGTAAGCGATCTGCGGACCCAGTAAAATAACATCTGCGGTCTGGCCTTTTTCACCCGCCAGCGTTTCCGGGAACGCTTCGATCACCACCGGCACTTCATACTTTTCGGCCTGTGCACGCATCTTCGACACCAGCAGTGACGTTGACATGCCTGCAGAGCAGAACAGGTAGATATGTTTCTTTTCCATCATGATTTCCCTCTTTTATGACTACCTGCCGTCTTGCTATCACTCGACTCGCTCTCCTGGCTGACAGGTAATGTGCTGACTGTTGTTTATCGTTGGAGTGAGTATACGTAATGGTACAGAGGGGGGATAATTCTGCACAGGCCTAAATTGTCTCTCATTGACCTGGCTTGTTGACTACCTTCACATTTCAGGCAAATAATTCGCGCAAAGAAATAAGATTTACGTATGCATAAAAAAACCGGCCCAAAGGCCGGCTTGTTAACATCCTCAGGCAAGCAGGGTTACTGCGCCTTAGGTGCCTGCGGATCGGTATCGTATTCCGCACAGGTCTGGTAACCGGAATTGATGACGTGACCGGTGTCATCCAGAGCAACAAAGTAGGTTTCTGCCTTACCATCACGTTGACCCAGGATATAGGTCTGGCAGGTACCACGCGCGTGGATCATGGTCACTTCTGACGAAGGCTTACCGGCAATCGCAGCCACCTGCGAACGGGTCATGCCTTTTTTGACATCTTTCACTACCGGCTGTGTAAACTGATCTTTGGTGCGATCGTAAGCCGTACACCCTGCCAGCATAGTCAGTACCGCCGCTGCGCTAAGAATTCCTGCTACGTTCTTGTTCATATTCCGTCCTCTTGTTTATCAGCGTGTTATCTAAGCATGGGATAAAAAGTACTATTGTTCAACTTTGCGAGTTACGCCAGACGAATTTCGGAAAATTCTAATAAAACAACGATAAGCTGCTAAAACGCCGCAAAATAGCGCACTCGAAACTGTGATCCTTGTCGTTTTACGCCTGAAGGGTTAGTTTTAACAGTTAACACATTCTGTTTATGGTCTGCATATGGAGGGCGTGATGGCTCTGCAACACGAGATTATTCAGGCGCTGGGCGCGAAGCCTGCGGTAGATGCAAATGAAGAGATCCGCCGAAGCGTTGATTTTTTAAAATCCTATTTAAAAACGAACTCGTTTCTGAAAACGCTGGTACTGGGCATCAGCGGCGGACAGGACTCGACGCTGACCGGCAAACTCTGCCAGATGGCCATTTCAGAGCTGCGCGAAGAGACGGGAGATGAAGCGCTGCAGTTTATCGCCGTGCGTCTTCCGTATGGCGTGCAGGCAGACGAACAGGATTGTCAGGATGCCATCGCCTTTATCCAGCCAGACCGCGTACTGACGGTCAATATCAAAGGATCGGTGCTGGCGAGTGAGCAGGCGCTGCGTGAAGCGGGCATTGAGCTGAGCGATTTTGTGCGCGGCAATGAAAAAGCGCGCGAACGTATGAAAGCGCAGTACAGCATTGCAGGCATGACCAAAGGCGTGGTTGTCGGGACCGATCACGCGGCAGAAGCCATCACCGGTTTCTTCACCAAATATGGCGACGGGGGCACCGACATTAACCCTATCTTCCGTTTAAACAAGCGTCAGGGTAAACAGTTGCTGGCTGCGCTGGGCTGCCCGGAGCATTTATACAAGAAAGCGCCAACGGCGGATCTGGAAGACGATCGCCCTTCCCTGCCGGATGAAGCGGCGCTCGGTGTGACCTATGACAACATCGATGATTATCTGGAAGGCAAGAAACTGGACGAGAGTATCGCGAAGATTATCGAAGGCTGGTATCTGAAAACCGAGCACAAACGCCGCCCACCCATTACCGTGTTTGACGATTTCTGGAAGAAATAAAAGCAAAACGGTAACCCAGGTTACCGTTTTTAGTGTTTGCGCCCTCTCCCGAGGGAGAGGGTTGGGGTGAGAGCATCAGGCGACCCGGCTCTTTTTTAACCACCCCACACCTGCTACACTGTATAGCTGAACAGTATATGGAGTCGTATGTGAGCAGGCGTCAATCTGCCCCGCGTCTGGAGTTTGAAGCGGCGGCTATCTATGAATATCCCGAACATCTCCGCCCCTGGCTTGAGGAATTGCCTAAACAGCCGGGCGTGTACATCTTTCATGGCGAAAGCGACACTCTGCCGCTCTATATCGGCAAAAGCGTGAATATTCGCAGCCGGGTGCTGTCCCATCTGCGCACGCCGGACGAAGCCGCCATGCTCCGCCAGTCGCGACGCATCAGCTGGTATCCGACGGCAGGGGAAATGGGAGCGCTCTTACTGGAAGCCCGGCTGATCAAAGAGCAACAGCCCTTGTTTAATAAGCGTCTGCGCCGCAATCGTCAGCTCTGCTCGCTGCAGATAACCGCGGGCAAACCGCAGGTTGTCTATGCGCGCGACGTCGATTTTTCGCACGCACCGAATCTGTACGGCCTGTTCGCCAACAAACGTGCTGCGCTACAGGCGCTGCAAACGCTGGCGGACGAGCAGCAGCTTTGCTACAGCCTGCTGGGGCTGGAGGCCACCACTCGTGGACGCGCCTGTTTCCGCTCTGCGCTCAAACGCTGTGCGGGTGCCTGCTGCGGCAAAGAGAGCGTCGAGGATCATCACGCCCGGCTTCTTGGCGGGCTGGCGGCCATCAGCGTGAAGTGCTGGCCATGGGAAGGGGCCGTTGCGCTAAAAGAGGTGGGAGAGACAATGACACAGTACCACATTGTTCATAACTGGTTCTGGCTGGGGGCGGTCGATAATCTGCAGGAGGCCGCCACCCTGTTACGCACACCCGCCGGCTTCGACCATGATGGCTACAAAATTCTCTGTAAGCCCGTGCTGACCGGCGAGTTTGACGTTATTGTGCTTAATGACCAGGCAGCCAGTTGATTTCGCTGAATAATAACCTGCCGTGCGATTCCAGCAAACGCAGGGTGTGGGTTCCCTCCTCCCAGCTCGCGCCCTGATCGGCTGTCAGCAATTTATCCCCCAGCTGCCACGCACCGCTTAAGACGAAGACCACACCCCCGCGTGAGCCAAAGGTAGTGAAGGTGCGGTCCGCCACCCGCACTTTCGCCTGGCAGCAATCCCGCCGGGTCATGATGTTGAAGTCCATCGACATCTGCCCGTCGCTTAACAGCGCTTTTACCGGCTGGTCGCCGGAAAAACAAAAGGGCTGATGGTGCTTCAGGGTATGGCAAAACGCCTGACCGGCATCGAGCGTCACTTCCCCCCCTTCCAGCAGGGTGATAACCCGGTCAACACCGGGAAAGGAGGAGAATTCGCCATTGCTGGCGATCGTCGCAATGCTGGCACGCCAGAAAAAATCGCGCGTCGCGGGAGGAAAACAACAAATTTCGCGCGTCTCACCAGCACCATTGCGCCAGAGACTGACCGGCATTTTACGGATATCAAAGAACTCCATCACCACTCCTGAATGGCGCAACGAGCGCCAGGGCAAGGATATCGCTATCGTTGCTGTCTTGTTTGTTATGATTGAATAGTTACAGACGTAGTATCGGCAGCAGAGCGGGCAAGCCTTAGCGGGACGCTGATAAAAAATCTAACGTCATGAATTCTCTGAAGCGATGACAGGAGAATACCGCGCCTGTTGCGGCAGACAAGAGGGTAAGAAAGAAAAAACCGCCGGTCCTGTCCACAGCATTTGCGCTTTTGTAGACAGGATCCCGGCGGTCTTAAGAGAGTGAACCGTTTATTCGGTTGGTGCTGGCATTTTACCTTCCATTGCCGGACGTTCTGTCAGACGCTTCTCAAAATTGGCATTAAATTGTTTTTTCTGTTCCGGCGTCAGAATGTTGTAGATCTTGTTCTGGGTTTCCATATGAGCCAGCATGCGGGCTTTATGCTGCTCAGCCATTTTGTCGATCTGCGCTTCGGCTTTTGCCTTATCGAAGCTGTCGCTGGCGATAATGTCATGCATCGCGCGGCGCTCTTCCAACGGAGGACGTTTCATCTGGTCACGCTGGCTTTTCATGATGTCGCGGATCTGCTGTTTCTGCGCATCCGTCAGGTTCAGATCTTTGAACATCATCATCTCGTGCATACCCGGCTTGCCTTTGTGATGCATCATCATTTTGCCTTCAGCAGGCGCGGCAGTGGTGGTTGCGGTATCTGCGGCGAACGCCATGCTGGTAGCGCCCAGAGCCAGGGTAGAAGCAACAAACAGTGCAGTAAACTTACGCATAATTTATTTCCTTACTTTCAGTTATTCTTCGGCGCTATGCCGTGTTGACGAGATTAACTTTACGGGGTTTATCGTCAATTAGTCAGAGCAACGGTAAAACAATGAAAGTGTAAAAAACAAATTTTCGCCAAATATGGAGGAAATAAGGATAAAGCGTGGAGAGTTGCAACTAAAATATGCAATAAGCTGATTATTAAGAGATTGTGCAGAAGTATAACCAACTGCCGTTTAATAATAAAGCAATTATCCAGGAATATTCTGCAAAGAAAATGCGATCGCCTTAATCGCTAAGAATATAGTTTTAATATTCCCCTCCCGCAGACAGGAGGGGACACGATCAGGACACTTTTTCCAGCATCAGCCCGGCCCGCAGACCAAAGGCCACAGACGGGTTGGGGAACAGCACATATTCGGTTGTTTTCTGCACCTCATAGCGCTCGTCGCCGTCCTCCGCCAGTAATGCCCCCTTGCGAAACGGCGTAAAATTGAGCGTGTGGGCCGCCATATGTAGCTGGAAAGCCTCGCTACGGCGGGTGATCTGCTGCACAACCCGATAACACTCGACGGGCTGGCTGGTGTGCTCCGGCTCCTTCCCCCCCAGCAGCGCATGCAGCGCAAGATGCGTCGGGGCAAAGCGCGTAAGATCGTTTTGCCCAAACGGCAGCGCTTTTCCCAGCTCCAGCGTGCAGGCCAGCGCGCCGAAGCGTTCGCAGGTAAAGTGCGTGAAGGTCCCCCCCGGCGACTGATGGAAGACCAGCGCTTCCAGCCCCGCATCCCCCAGCCAACTCAGAAAATCTTCCTCCCAGGGCTGATTACGCTGCGGCAGTACGCCAAAACGTACGTGATACGAGGCGCGGATCGCCGTATGCAGATCGAGATGCCAGCGCAATGGCCCCGCGTCGGTGAAAAAGGAGGTGACGATCTGCTCCAGCCACTGCGCCCGTGCCGTTTCATCACTTTGTGGGAATTGCGACCAGCGACCACCGAACATGCGGTTGATGTCGCTCACCAGATAGCGTTTGTTTTGCGCCAGCGCAGGCGGGTTTCCCAGAACCACCAGCAGACGGCAGTGCAGCGCGATCTCCCCGCTATACAACGCGCCCAGCAGCAGGTCGACAATCTCGACGGGCGCCGTTTCATTGCCGTGAATGCCGGTTGAGAGCAGAAGCGACAGTTCACTCCTGGCGCTCGGTGTCAGTTCAAGCACACCGCGCCCCAGCCACCGCCAGTGGAATGAGGGCCCCTCCCCCTCACGTTGTGAGGGCGTTTCGTCAGTCAGCGTCAGCGCCAGTAAATTTTCCATAGCGCCTCCTTTAGCGCTGGAACGGGTAAACCGAACCCAGCTGCAGGATTGAGGTTAACGCGTCGAGCGCCTCGCGGCCTTCGCGCAGCAGCTGCGGGTCAACCAGATCGGCCTGCGTTAACCGGTCACGATAGTAGCGGTCCACCCAGTCGTTCAGGATGTTAAACAGCGTCTCATTCATCATCACTGCCGGGTTAACGGCCTGCATTTCGTTGGGCGTCAGGACCACGCGCAGGCGTAAACAGGCCGGACCGCCCCCGTTTGCCATGCTCTCGCGCAGATCAAAGACGCGCAGTTCCGCAATCGGGTTATCGGCTTTCACCAGTTCAGTCAGATAACGCCACACGCCCGGGTGATCGCTGGACTCCTGCGGCAGCACCAGCATCATGCTGCCATCGTCCCGGCTCAACAGCTGGCTGTTGAAGAGGTAGGTCTCAACCGCATCCTGCACGCTCACCGCCTGCGTCGGCACCTGAATCGGCGTAAACCCGGGCACGCGTTCATGCAGCGTGGCGAGGAGTTTCTCCTGATGGGCGAACGCCTGCTCGTGGCAGAACAGAACCTGGCGGTTAGAGACGGCAATCACGTCGTTATGGAACACGCCCTGGTCGATCACATGCGGGTTCTGCTGGGCAAAAATCACCTGCGACGGATTGACCTGATTCAGACGCGCCACGGCCTGGCTTGCCGCCAGCGTCTGTCGGGCCGGGTAGCGGGTTGGCGCAGAATGGCCGCCCTCTTCCCGCCCGTAAATAAACAGCTGTAACCCCGGTTCGCCGTAATCGCCGCCCAGACGGTTATGGTTGGCAGCACCTTCATCACCAAACATCGCCACCTGCGGCAGAGCCGGATGGACAGCAAAATGGGCGTCATTATGGAAAATGGCGCGCAGCACGCGCTCCGTGGTCTCCGCTTCGGTGGCGCGGTGGAATTTGTTGTTCAGGTTCGCCACCGTCAAATGGACCTTGCCATCCAGCGTATCGGCAGAGGGCGCAACGGTCGCCGCATTGGCCACCCACATTGAGGAGGCGGAACTCGCCGCCGAGAGCAGGTGTGGCGTCTGCGTTCCCGCTTTCTCCACCACCTGTTCATCAGTGCCGCTAAAACCAAGCTGACGTAACACCGCCACGTTTGGACGCTCCTGCGGCGGGATCACCGCCTGCGGAAAACCCGCGTCCGATAGCGCCTTCATTTTCAGCAGCCCCTGCTTTGCCGCCAGTTTCGGGTTGGAGACCTGAAAACGGTGTTTCGTCGAGGCTTCATTACCAAAGGAGAGCCCGGCATAGTGGTGCGTCAGTCCCACCAGGCCGTCAAAATTGACTTCACGCGCTTTCATGGCGATCTCCCTGACTAAAATCCAGACCCGGACTCAGCGTTTCCGGCAGCGTCAGCGCGGGTGTTTCCAGGCTCGCCATCGGCCACGCGCAGTAATCTGCGGCATACCACGCGCTGGCGCGATGGTTCCCGGAAGCCCCTACGCCGCCAAACGGGGCGGTACTCGCGGCACCGGTCAGCGGTTTGTTCCAGTTAACAATCCCGGCGCGCGCTTCGAGCAGCAGCTGATCAAACTTCTCGCGCTGCGGTGAAATCAGACCGCTCGACAGGCCGTAGCGGGTGTTGTTGGCCATCGCAATGGCACTGTCAAAATCGTCATAGCGCCAGACGCACAGCAGCGGCCCAAAGACCTCTTCATCCGGCACGTTGCTCGCGCCGCTCATCTCAACAATGCCCGGCGTCAGCAGCGACGTGCCCGGCTGAACCTGCTTCGGCTCCAGCAAGGTTTTCGCGCCGCGTGAGACATGGTCCTGCCAGGCTTTCAGAACGTTCAGCGCCGCCTGTTCGGAGATGAGCCCGCCGATAAACGGCTGCGGGTCGGCATCCCACGTCGCAGGCACCAGACGCGCGCTCACCTCAACCAGACGCCTGAGGAACGCATCGCCCTGCGCCCCGCGCTTCACCAGCAGACGACGCGCACAGGTGCAGCGCTGGCCGGCAGTAATAAAGGCCGACTGGATGGTCAGGTGGACTGCCGCATCAATATCATCAGGATCTTCAACAATGAGCGGGTTGTTCCCCCCCATCTCCAGCGCCAGAATTTTTTCCGGCTGCCCGGCCAGCTGGCGATGCAGCTGATAGCCCGTCCCGGCGCTGCCGGTAAACAGCAGGCCATCAATATCACTTAACGCGCTCAGCGCCTGGCCGGTTTCACGCCCGCCCTGCACCAGGTTCAGCACGCCCGGCGGCAAACCCGCCTGCTCCCAGAGCTTCACCACCACCTCACCGGTCAGCGGCGTTAATTCACTCGGTTTGAAAATGACGTTATTTCCCGCCAGCAGTGCAGGCACAATATGCCCGTTTGGCAGATGCCCCGGGAAGTTGTAGGGGCCAAACACCGCCAGTACGCCGTGGGGGCGATGGCGCAGCGTGGCCGCGCCGTCAGCCATTTCGGTATGCTGCTCGCCGGTGCGGGTATGGTACGCCTTTACCGAGATAGCGATTTTGTTGATCATCGCCGTCACTTCAGTCGCCGCTTCCCAGCGTGGCTTGCTGGTCTCCAGGGCGATCGTGCGGGTCAGCTCGGTTTTATTCGCTTCCAGCAGAGAGGCAAACTTTTCGACAATCCCCTGGCGCACGGTGAACGGCTGTTTCGCCCACGCCGGAAACGCGCGGCGCGCGGCGTGGCAGGCCTGTTCAACCTGCCCGGCGCTGGCATCATTACCTTTCCAGAGCACCTCGTTGCCGACCGGATTGGTCTTCACTCGCTGTTCGCCTTCGCCCGTTACCCAGTCTCCGTTGATCCATAAAGTCATGCTGTTTTCTCCTCAGGGCAGAGTCGCACCAGGCGAACCGTATCGCCGGCATTACATTTCAGGGCATCCAGTTCTGCAGCCGTCAGCACCAGACGTTCACATTTCGGGTTGGTACGCACCAGCATGGCGCGGAAGTTGGTGTAATTTTCGTTCGCCACCAGGCACGCCGGCCAGTCACCCGGCGCAGGCTGACCTTCAGAGACGTCAACCAGTCGGCTTTTACGGATCGCGCGCACGCGGTCGATGTCGCACTCCAGCGTCGGCCCGCCGTCAAAGATGTCGACATAGTTACGGTAGCGGAAGCCTTCTTTCTCCAGCACCGCGCGGGCAGGCGCCGTTTGCGGATGGACTTCGCCAATCACCGCCTGTGCTTCCGGGGTTAAGAAATGGGTATAGATAGGGTGTTTCGGCATCAGCTCAGCGATAAACGCTTTCTGTCCGGTGCCGCACAGATAGTCTGCCCGGCTGAACTCCATCGAGAAGAAACGCTCGCCCAGGCTCTCCCAGAACGGCGAATAGCCTTTATCGTCGATCACACCGCGCATTTCAGCCACCACCTTTTCGTTAAAACGATCGCGGAAAGCGGCCATAAACATAAAGCGCGATTTGGAGAGCAGATACCCGTTGCCCTCTTTACGCCACGCCGGATCAAGGAACAGCGTACAAAGCTCGCTGGCACCGGTGTGGTCATTACAGAGAAACAGCGTCGGCAGCGCGTTATAGACGTTCAGCTCTTTTGAGGCATGAACCATGGTGCCCACGCGGTAGTTGTACCACGGATCATTAAGACCAACGGCCACTTCGATGGCGCAGATCCCGGCTACGGTCCCCGTGTCGGTATCTTCCAGCACGAACACATAGCCCTGTTCGCTTTTTGGCAACGTCCCCTGCCAGGTTAGCAGGGCGCGCTCAATGCGCGCCGACAGCGTTTTTTCATCGGCAGGAAGCGAGGTTAGCCCGCCCCCCGTCTTACCGGCAAGCTGCATGAGCCCGGCGAGATCGCCGCGCTCAACGGGACGGATGACCATCATGATGACACCCCGGATTTCACACGTTCACAGGCCAGCGCAAAACGGTCTAAACCGGTGCTCACCTCTTCCTCGCTGACAATCAGCGCAGGGGCAAAACGCACCACGTTGGCACCGGCAATCAGCACCATCACGCCCTGTTTCGCCGCTTCCTGTGAAATAAGTTTAGCTTTTCCGGCAAACTCCGGCGTCAGTTCGCAGCCAATTAACAGCCCCAGGCCGCGAATCTCTTTAAACAGACCGGTCTTGCTGTTAATGGCGTTCAGACGCTCCACAAACCAGTCGTGACGCTGTTTAACCCCCTTCAACACTTCCGGGGTATTGATGATATCCAGAACCTGTCCGGCCACGGCCGTTGCCAGCGGGTTACCGCCATAGGTGGTGCCATGCGTGCCCACGACCATTACGCTGGCGAATTTATCGGTGGTCAGCATCGCGCCAATCGGGAAGCCGCCGCCCAGCGCTTTCGCCGTTGAGAGAACGTCCGGCGTTACGCCGTAGTGCATATACGCATACAGCTCACCGGTACGGCCAACGCCGGTCTGCACTTCGTCGAAAATCAGTACCGCGTTATGACGATCGCACAGTTCGCGCAGCCCCTGCAGGAACGCTTTCTGTGCGGGCAGCACACCGCCTTCTCCCTGCATTGGCTCAACGATCACCGCGCAGGTGGTGTCGTCGATCAGCTCGCGGGCTGACTGCAGATCGTTATACACCCCGTGGCGGATATCCGGCGGCAGCGGCGCAAAGTCCTGCGAGTAGGACGGCTGCCCCCCTGCGCTGACGGTAAAGAGCGTGCGGCCATGGAACGCGTTCTTAAAGGCCACAATCCCGCTCTTGTGCACACCGAATTTATCGTGCGCATATTTGCGCGCCAGCTTCAGCGCCGCTTCGTTCGCCTCCGCGCCCGAGTTGCAGAAAAAGACTTTCTCCGCAAACGTCGCGTCGATCAGTTTTTTCGCCAGACGCAGCGCCGGTTCGTTGGTATAGCCGTTCCCGGTATGCCAGAACTTCGCCGCCTGGTCGTTTAACGCCTGGCGTAGCGCCGGGTGTGCATGGCCCAGCGCGTTAACCGCAATCCCGCCCGCAAAGTCAATATACTCTTTACCCTGCTGATCCCACAGGCGCGAGCCTTCCCCACGAACCGGAATAAAAGCCGCCGGAGCGTAAACCGGCATCATCCATTCATCGAAATTTTCACGCGTAATTGACAGAGACATAGCGACCTCATCCGGTAAATAAAAGGTTATTTGAATGTTAAATAATTGAGTGTTTGCACTGTGAATGTAGATTGCAGCCTTCGTGCCAGCCAGCGATAAAAATGCATAAACGGGTGGGGGTAACAGAATATCAATAAGTTACAATATGGAGTTATTCACTTTTAGTGCATAAAAAGTGAATATTTTTACGACAAGCGGCGCTTTGCCGCATGAAAATCAGAAAGAGTATGCAGAGGCCAAATATAATTCTGGAATTGTGATCGCTCGCGAAATTTATTGGCCATTTACGCCCCTTTTAAGGGCGAAGCGCGTCAGAATGGTGCAAATATTGCACCGTTGGCATTATCTGTCGCAGTTATTGGTCAATCCCCGTAACAGACGACGCAAATTCTGCTACCATCCATGCACTATTCACCTTGCACTGGCAGCGACTATGAAATTTGTCTCTTTTAATATCAACGGCCTGCGTGCCCGCCCTCACCAGCTTGAAGCGATTGTTGAACAACATCAGCCTGATGTGATCGGCCTGCAGGAGACAAAAGTTCACGACGATATGTTCCCCCTCGAAGAGGTGGTGAAACTGGGTTACAACGTCTTTTATCACGGACAGAAAGGGCATTACGGCGTTGCCCTGCTGACCAAAGAGACGCCGGTTTCCGTCCGCCGCGGCTTCCCGGGTGATGGCGAAGAAGCGCAGCGCCGTATCATCATGGCGGAAATTCCTTCAGCGCTCGGCAATATCACCGTGATCAACGGCTATTTCCCGCAGGGGGAGAGCCGTGACCATGAGACCAAATTCCCGGCGAAAGCGAAGTTTTATCAGGATCTGCAGGATTATCTGACCACCGAACTGAAAAAAGAGAATCCGGTGCTGATCATGGGCGACATGAATATTAGCCCGACCGATCTGGATATCGGCATTGGTGAAGAGAACCGCAAACGCTGGTTGCGCACCGGCAAATGTTCATTCCTGCCGGAAGAGCGCGAGTGGATGGATCGTCTGCTGAGCTGGGGTCTGGTGGATACCTTCCGCACGGCTAACCCGGACACCCAGGATCGCTTCTCATGGTTCGATTACCGCTCAAAAGGCTTTGATGACAACCGCGGGCTGCGCATAGACCTGCTGCTGGCAAGCTCCCCGCTGGCGGAACGCTGCATTGAAACCGGGATCGACTACGATATCCGCAGCATGGAAAAACCGTCGGACCACGCGCCGGTGTGGGCGAAATTCAAGCTGTAACCCCGTGTGAACATTCGAAAAATTGTCGTACTGTGCGCCCTGCTGGGCGCCTTTATGCTGACGTGGCTCACTCTTACTCCGGGCACGCTCTCTCTTGAAACCGTCAAAACGCATCAGCAGACCTTGCTCGCCTGCGTCGAACACGCCCCGCAGCAAAGTGCGCTGATCTTTTTTGCCCTCTATGTGGTGGTTTCCGCCCTGTCTATCCCCGGTGCCGCGATACTGACCCTGCTGGGCGGCGCGCTATTTACGCTGTGGAAGGGGACGCTGCTGGTGTCGTTTGCCTCCACGCTCGGCGCCACGCTCGCGATGCTCGCCAGCCGTTATCTGCTGCGCGACTGGGTTCAGCGACGGTTTGCCCAACAGATGAAAACGGTGAACGCCGGGATGGCGCGTGACGGCGCAGGGTATCTATTCGCCCTGCGCATGATGCCGTTGTTCCCGTTTTTTCTGGTCAATCTGCTGATGGGGCTGACCCGCATTGGGGTGCGTCGGTACTGGTGGGTCAGCCAGCTCGCCATGCTGCCCGCAACGGTTATCTTCCTCAACGCCGGCCGCGAGCTGGGAAAAATCACCTCGCTGCGCGATATTCTGTCGCCGGGCATGCTGTTAGCCTTTACACTACTGGGGTTATTACCGCTGATGAGCCGATGGCTGTTTTCCCGACTCCCCTCTTCGTTTAAAAAGTGAGGCATTATGCGCCGTGTGCGTTTTTGCGCGTTTCTGACCGGTCTGCTGCTGACCACTCCTCTGTGTGCCGCCGACAGCTGGCACGTTATCCAACAACAGGCCAAAGGCCAGACCGTCTGGTTTAACGCCTGGGGAGGCGATCAGGCGGTTAACCGCTACCTCGACTGGGTCAGCGGCGAGATGAAAACGCACTACGCAATCAACCTCAACATTGTCCACCTGGCCGATGCGGCGGATGCGGTAAAACGGATCCAGACAGAAGCTGCCGCCGGGCGTAAGACCCATGGCTCGGTGGATCTTTTGTGGGTTAACGGTGAGAATTTCCGCACGCTGAAAGAGGCTAACCTGCTGCAAACCGGATGGGCACAGACGCTGCCTAACTGGCGTTATGTCGACACGGGCAAACCGGTCACGGAAGATTTCGCCCTGCCAACCGAGGGTGCAGAATCTCCGTGGGGTGGCGCGCAGCTCACCTTTATCGCCCGCAAAGCGAGCATGCCGACTCCACCGTCAGACCCGCAGGGATTACTGGCCTGGGCCCAGCAGCATCCGGGTAAAATCAGCTATCCTCGTCCGCCTGATTTTACCGGCACCGCGTTTCTGGAACAGTTGCTTCTCACGCTCACCTCCCGACCCGATGCGCTGAAACGCGCGCCCGATGACACCTTTGCACAGGTTACCGCGCCGCTCTGGGACTACCTCGACAAACTCCACCCGCTGCTGTGGCGAGAAGGAAAAGATTTCCCGCCTTCACCTGCGCGGATGGATACCCTGCTCGCTCGCGGCAGTCTGAGCCTGTCGCTGACCTTTAACCCGGCACATGCGCTGCAAAAAGTGGCCAGCGGTGAACTGCCTGCCGACAGCTACAGCTTTGGTTTTCACAACGGGATGATCGGTAACGTTCATTTTGTTGCCATCCCGGCGAACGCCAGCGCCAGTGCGGGGGCCAGGGTGGTTGCCAATTTCCTGCTCTCACCTCAGGCGCAGATCCGCAAAGCCGACCCGGCTATCTGGGGCGATCCGAGCGTACTGCAGGCGAACACGCTGCCCGCAGATGAAGCAAAACAGCTTCAGGCCCACACGCCACAAGGGCTTCCGCAGATGCTTGCGGAGCCACACGCAGCCTGGGTTAACGCGCTGGAGCAGGAATGGCTGCGTCGTTACGGCACCCGCTGAGCGCACTCATCTGGCTGGCGATGGCGGCAGTGTATCTGCCGCTTGTTCCCGCCGCCGCCATGCTGTTGACGCCGGCGCTGTCGGCAGAAAACTGGCAACGCCTGTTTGACGACCCGCAGATCCCGCAGGCGCTCGCTGCCACCCTGGTATCCACGCTGATTGCCACTCTCGGCGCCCTGTTTATCGCCCTGATTTTCGTCACCACGCTCTGGCCCGGTGAGCGCTGGCGTCTTCTGTGCACCCGTTTGCCGTGGCTGCTGGCCGTTCCCCACGTTGCTTTCGCCACCAGCGTGTTGCTGACTTTTGCCGAAGGCGGTCTGTTTTATCAGCTCTGTACACGCTGCTCCCCGATGTTGGATCGCTACGGGATTGGGCTGGGGCTAACTCTCGCCGTCAAGGAGAGCGCCTTCGTGCTGTGGGCGATATACGCGGTGTTACCTGAAACCATACTGGCCCGCCAGAATGTCGTGTTGCAAACCCTGGGATACGGGCGGTTCCAGCGACTGTGCTGGCTGGTGATCCCGGAGATCGCGCCGGCGCTGGGTGCCACAATGCTGGCGGTGCTCGCCTGGTCCCTCTCTGTTGTGGATGTCGCCATCATCCTGGGGCCGGGGAATCCGCCTACCCTGGCGGTACTGGCCTGGCAGTGGCTGACCCAGGGCGACGTGCAGCAGCAAACGAAAGGAATGCTGCTCTGCCTGCTGATGCTCGCGCTGCTGGCCGCGCTTTCGGCGCTGGGGTTCGGTATCTGGAAGGCGTGGCGTCGCACGTTGCCTGCGCTGACAGGGGTGCGACGCACGTTCCCCCTCGCGCCGCCCGCCCGTATGCTCAGCGGAATCCTCCCCGCATGCGGCATGCTTTGCGCCGGCGTGCTGCTGATGCTGGCCCAGTGGGATGATGTTAGCGCCGTGCGTGCCAGCTTATCGTTCGGCCTGCTCGCCAGCCTGATAGGCCTGATCATGATACTGCTCTGGCTGGAATGGGGGCCGCGGCGTGGTGCACTGTGGGTCTGGCTCCCTCTCGCCCTTCCTGCGCTGCCGCTGGTTTCCGGGCAATACAGGGTGGCGTTATGGCTGGGTATCGACGGGCAGTACGCCGCCGTGCTCTGGAGTCATCTGCTGTGGGTGTTGCCGTGGATGCTGCTGATACTGCAACCCGCCTGGCGGCGCATCGATCCGCGGCTTCTCCTCACGGCCAGAACGCTTGGCTGGCGGCGGACAAAAGTCTTCTGCCTGATCAAATGTCCCCTGCTGTTGCGCCCCGCGCTGCTGGCGTTTGCAACCGGATTTTCGGTCAGCATGGCGCAATACATGCCAACACTCTGGCTCGGCGCGGGGCGTTTCAGCACCCTTACCACCGAAACCGTGGCGCTCAGCAGCGGCGGCAGCATCCCGATTCTGGCTAACCGGGCGCTGTGGCTTCTGTTGGTGACAGGGGCCGTCTTCGGCGTTGCCGCACTGTTATCCCGGCTCGCAGGCCATTATCGACGAGGATTACGTTAATGCTGAAGGTCAACAATCTCACCATTGCGCTGCTGTTCCGTGAAGTTAACTTTTATGTCCCTCGCGGTGAAATTGTCACCCTGATGGGGCCGTCCGGCAGCGGGAAATCGACCCTGTTCTCATGGATGGTTGGGGCACTGTCTGACGACTTTCAGGCGCAGGGCGAGCTGTGGCTTGACGATCGCCGCTGTGACGGGCTGCCTGTCGAGCAACGCGGGATCGGTATTCTCTTTCAGGACGCACTGCTGTTTGACCAGTACAGCGTCGGGCAAAATCTGCTGCTGGCGTTACCGGCGCGAATAACCGGACGCGCACGCCGGGAAAAGGTGCAACAGGCTCTGGATTCAGCCGGGCTAAATCGCCACTATGCCAGCGATCCGGCCACGCTATCCGGCGGGGAGCGTGCCAGGGTGAGCCTGCTGCGGGCTCTGCTTGCCGAGCCACAGGCGTTGTTGCTGGACGAACCGTTTAGCCGCCTTGATAAATCACTGCGGTCGTCCTTTCGGACATGGGTGTTTGATGCCCTGCGCGCACGCAATATCCCGGTAGTGCTGGTCACGCATGACGATGAAGATATTCCGCCGGGTGGCGAGGTGATTGAGATTTCTCGCTGGCAATAATGTGCTAACGCAATGTTTTACCTTTCAGGAGAGACGACAATGCCCCCCTCTTTTACTGACGTCAGGTTATTCGATGAAACGTGTTTCTCAACTGACCGCGCTGGCCCTGCTTTGCGGCCTCGCCTCACTCTCTTGCATGGCCGCTGATATGCCCCATTCGCTCACACTGGCTCAGCTTCAGGAACAGCACGGCGCGGCGATCGATACCCGTGCCAGTGCGTTTTATAACGGCTGGCCGCAAACGCTGAGCGCCCCCTCCGGGCACGAGCCCGCTGCGCTTAACCTCTCTACCACCTGGCTGAGCGCGATGAGCGACGACCAGATTGGCCGCTGGGCAAAACAGCATCAGCTTACCCCCACAACGACTATCGCCCTCTACGGCAGTGACGCTGACAACCAGGCGGTGAGCGCCCGCCTGAAGAAAGCCGGTTATCCCCGGGTTTCCGTTCTCAGTGATGCCCTGCAGTCCCCTGAGCGTCTGCAGCGCCTGCCGCACTTTGAACAGCTCGTTTACCCGCAGTGGATTTATCAGCTTTCGCAGGGCAAACCGGTGGCAGCCGCCCCGGCCGGTGACTGGAAAGTGATTGAAGCCGCCTGGGGTGCGCCGAAGTTCTATCTACTGAACCACATTCCCGGCGCGGATTATATTGATACCAACGAAGTGGAAAGCGAGCCGCTGTGGAATAAGGTTTCTGACGACAAACTGAAAGCGATGCTGGCAAAACACGGGATCCGTCACGATACCACCGTCATTCTGTATGGTCGCGATGTCTATGCCGCCGCCCGCGTGGCGCAAATTATGCTCTACGCGGGCGTGAAGGACGTGCGTATTCTTAATGGTGGCTGGAAAGCGTGGTCAGAGGCCAACCTGCCGGTGGAAAGAGGGATGCCTGCTGATGTCAAACCCGCTCCCGATTTCGGCGCGCCGCTCCCCGGTCAGCCACAGCTGATGATCGATATGGCGCAGGCGCGCGGGATGCTGCATCGCCAGGATGCTTCGCTGGTCAGCATTCGCTCGTGGCCGGAGTTTACTGGCGAAACCAGCGGCTACAGCTACATCAAACCCAAAGGTGAAATTGCCGGTGCCCGCTGGGGTCATGCCGGAAGCGATGCCACCCATATGGAAGATTTCCATAACCCGGACGGCACCATGCGCAGCGCCGATGACATCGCCGCCATGTGGAAAAGCTGGAACATCCTGCCGGAACAGCACGTGGCCTTTTATTGCGGTACCGGCTGGCGAGCTTCAGAGGGCTTTATGTATGCCCGGGCGATGGGCTGGAAAAACATCTCCGTCTATGACGGTGGCTGGTACGAATGGAGCAGCCACCCGCAAAACCCGGTGTCGTCTGGCGAACGCGGACCCGACAGTTCGCGCTAGGGCGTGAGTGAACGCAGCGTCAGATACCCGCTCCAGATGCGCGTTGTGGTGGTCAGCCAGCACAACGCGCCAAATACCCACGCGAGAAGCGTGAAGTGCGCCGGAAACAGGCAGCACAACACAAACAGCACGATGGTCTCCGTCCCTTCCGTTAATCCGCCGATATAGTAAAACGACTTGTGCGCATAGCCGGGGTTATCGATATTGTGTTTCGCCGCCAGAGCGGCAAAGGCCAGAAAGCTGCTGCCGGTTCCGATAAAGGCGAACAGTAGCCAGGCCGCGGCCAGCGCATTCTCAGCGGGAGCCGCGAGGGCAAAACCAAACGGCACCAGCGCGTAGAACAGAAAATCGAGCGCGATATCCAGAAACCCGCCCGCATCCGTCAGCCCTCTGCGGCGTGCCAGTGCGCCGTCCAGGCCATCCAGCAGGCGATTAGCCACAATGGCGACCAGGGCCGCCGGATACCAGCCAAGCGCCAGAAACGGTAGCGTCAGCACGCCTGCGGCAAATCCGGTTAACGTTAAGCCATCGGGCGTGATGCCGGGTTTATCCAGCCAGGAGGCCAGCCGGTTAAGGGCGGGCTTTACCCGGGGATGAATATGTCGATCAAGCATGCGGCTTTCCTTTAAACGTGTCGCACAGTCCCTGCGCCGGGATATCAAGGGCGGCATTAAAGCGGGCCGAAAGGTTTTGAAACGCAATCAGCGCCGTCATTTCGCTAATCGTCTCATCGGTAAAAAGGCGTTTGAGCTCGCTTTTGAGCGCCTCATCCACCTGCGGCGGCGTGGCGGTGACGGCCTCCGCGTAGGCCAGCGCCGCGCGCTCCTGCTCATTGAAAAGCGCGGCGTCACGCCACTGACTCACGGCCTGCACTTTATCCAACGCGCCCGCGCGTTCGGCAAGACGCAGGCTATTGGCATCAATACAAAATGCACAGTGACAGAGCTGGGATACCCGCGTCATCAGCAGCGAGCGCAGCACCGGCGTCAGGCGGGCGTTGCGTCGCTCCAGAAACCCGACAAACAGCGCCACCAGCCAGAACAGGCGCGGCATACGTCCCCACCAGCGCGTGGGGTTAAGCACTGCGCCAAAGTGTTTTTTCTGCATGGCGGCAATAGGTTTGAGGCTGGCGGGAAGGGATTCAACCGGGGCAACCCAGGTGGATGTCTCTTTCACGTGATTCTCCTGATGACTGGACTCCTGGAAAGGGCACGATAATATGGTGTTTTTCGCTATCAAGTATTGACGACCATGCTGAAAACACTCGATGTCGTTGCGGCAATCATCGAAAAAGACAATAAAATTTTACTGGCGCAGCGCCCCATGCATGCCGATCAGCCGGGCCTGTGGGAGTTTGCCGGTGGAAAGGTGGAAGCCGGAGAAACGCAGCCCGAAGCGCTGATCCGCGAGCTGCAGGAGGAGTTAGGGATCCACGCGCGACCGTCGTACTACGTGGCAAGCCACCAGCGGGAAGTGTCACAGCGGTTAATCCATTTACACGCCTGGCACGTGCCCCACTTCAGTGGTGAGCTAACGGCGCACTACCACAGCGCCCTGGTGTGGTGTACGCCTGAAGAGGCGTTTGACTACCCCTTAGCCCCGGCGGATATTCCGCTGCTGGAAGCCTTTATTCTTTTACGCGACGCCAGACCAGTGGATTCGTACTGATGGTGCGTTCATCGCGCTGGCACTGCAGCAGGATGCCGTCCGCTTTCACCACCGCCCCTTCTGAGTAGTTCTGATCCTGATAGATGCAGCACTGGTTACAGGGCTGCGCTCTCTGGCCGCTGGAGCTAAAGACCTCCGGCGGTACGTTCACTTCCACATCCGGGCGAATGCGGTCAGCCTGCGCGCCAGCGCTCAGCATCAAACATAACGCGGTCATCACGTAACGGTTCATAGACTTCTCTTCCTGTTGTGTCCTGATAATGACTATAACGGTTAATCATCGCGGAACCTTTAATTTATCTCGTCATCGCTTTTGGTTATGACGCCGCACTGGTCATTAATTTCCCTTTCGACATAAATTTCTGCTTGCTTCGCAAAGCGGTACGGGTGGTATAGTCAAAAAAACAACACAAATCGTATAAGACACATACGGAAATTATCATAAGAGGTTCTTATATCTATGGATCAGACACGCACTCTGGAAAGTTTTCTCACCCATGTTCAGCAGCGCGACCCGCATCAGAGCGAGTTTGCGCAGGCCGTACGTGAAGTAATGACCACCCTGTGGCCCTTCCTGGAACAAAACCCACGTTATCGTCAGATGTCTTTGCTTGAGCGCCTCGTCGAACCTGAGCGCGTGATCCAGTTCCGCGTGGCGTGGGTGGACGACCGCAATCAGGTGCAGGTGAACCGCGCGTGGCGCGTGCAGTTTAACTCGGCTATCGGGCCGTTTAAGGGCGGGATGCGCTTCCACCCTTCAGTGAACCTGTCGATTTTGAAATTCCTTGGCTTTGAGCAGACCTTTAAAAACGCGCTCACTACCCTGCCGATGGGCGGCGGTAAAGGCGGCAGCGATTTTGACCCGAAAGGCAAAAGCGAAGGCGAAGTGATGCGCTTCTGCCAGGCGCTGATCACCGAGCTTTATCGCCACCTTGGCCCGGACACCGACGTCCCTGCTGGTGATATCGGCGTGGGCGGGCGTGAAGTGGGCTTTATGGCCGGAATGATGAAAAAGCTCTCAAACAACAGCGCCTGCGTCTTTACCGGCAAAGGACTCTCCTTTGGCGGCAGCCTGATCCGCCCGGAAGCGACCGGCTACGGTCTGGTCTATTTCACCGAAGCGATGCTGAAACGCCACGGCTTAGGCTTCGAAGGCATGCGCGTGGCGGTCTCCGGCTCCGGCAACGTGGCGCAATATGCCATCGAAAAAGCAATGCAGTTTGGTGCCCGCGTGGTCACCGCGTCTGATTCCAGCGGTACCGTCGTGGATGAAGCCGGCTTCACGGCTGAGAAACTGGCGCGTCTGTGTGAAATCAAAGCCAGTCGCGATGGCCGCGTGGCCGATTATGCCCGCGAGTTTGGTCTGACCTATCTTGAGGGTAAACAACCGTGGGGCGTGCCGGTGGATATCGCCCTGCCGTGTGCAACCCAGAACGAACTGGACGTTGAAGCCGCCCGCACCTTAATCAGCAATGGCGTAAAAGCGGTAGCCGAAGGGGCGAATATGCCAACCACCATCGAGGCGACCGATCTGTTCCTGGAAGCAGGCGTACTGTTTGCACCGGGCAAAGCCGCCAACGCCGGCGGCGTGGCAACGTCCGGTCTGGAGATGGCGCAAAACGCCGCGCGTCTGGGCTGGAAAGCAGAGAAAGTGGATGCCCGTCTGCACCACATCATGCTGGATATTCACCACGCCTGCGTAGAGTACGGCGGTGAGGCCTCGCAAACCAACTACGTGCGTGGTGCGAATATCGCCGGGTTCGTGAAGGTGGCGGACGCGATGATTGGACAAGGTGTGATTTAAGTTTTAACGTGCGGCCGGGTGCCCTCTCCCTTTGGGAGAGGGGAAAAAAACGAGGGTATCAGGCCGCGCTCTTTTTCTTTTTAAACGGTTTCTTCGCACCACCACCCGGTGCCACCATTCCTCTGAACCGCTTCACCGGCGTGCTGCGTGCCTGATCGATCAGCTGGTACAGCGTCCCCACCAGCGGCTGCATAAAGTCCTGATAACGGCACTGTTTCTCGCTGATTTGCGTCAGCACCGATTCCCAGTGCGCCGTCATATCCGGCCTGGCGGCCAGCTCCGGCAGGGAGTGGATTAATGCCCTGCCCGGCTCGGTGGAGTGAATATAGCGCCCTTTTTTCTCCAGGAAGCCGCGTTTGAACAGCAGCTCGATGATCCCCGCGCGGGTCGCTTCAGTTCCCAGCCCGTCAGTGGCGCGCAGGATCTTTTTCAGCTCTTTGTCCTGTACAAAACGGGCAATCCCGGTCATGGCGGAGAGCAGCGTCGCATCGGTGAAATGGCGTGGTGGCTGCGTCTGGCGCTCTACCACTTCCCCTTTCTCACACAGCAGCTCGTCGTCTTTAGCCACTACCGGCAGCGGAGTGCCGTCGTTCTCTTCGTCACGCTCTTTGTTGCCAAGCAGCGTACGCCAGCCCGCTTCCGCCAGAAAACGCGCTTTGGCAATAAATTTGCCTTTGGAGATCTCCAGCTCAATGACGCACTTGCGGAACACCGCGTCCGGGCAGAACTGCATCAGATATTGACGCGCGATCAGGTTATAGACCTTCGCTTCGTTCTCCGTCAGGTTGACGTTGCTGGCCCGCGCCGTCGGGATGATCGCATGGTGGGCATCGACTTTTTTATCGTCCCAGCAGCGGTTATGGGTATCCGGGTTGACGACCGGCTGCGGCAGCAGATCCGGCGCATGCACGCCGATGGCGTTCATCACCGCGTGGCGTCCGGCAAAGTGCTCTTCAGGCAGGTAGCGGCTGTCTGAACGCGGATAGGTGATGAGCTTGTGGGTTTCGTAGAGCTTCTGGCAGATATCCAGCACGTTCTGCGCGCTCAGGCCAAAGCGCTTCGCGGCCTCAATCTGCAGGGCAGAAAGTGAAAACGGCAGCGGTGCGGGTTCGGATTCCCGTTTATCGTTATAGCTGGTGACGATGGCAGGTTGACCGGTGATCCGGTTGACCACGTGCTCCGCCAGCGGACGGTGCAGCAGACGGCCTTCTTCATCCTGATACGATTCGCAGGCATCGCTCGGCTGCCAGACGGCGGTAAAACGCTCCTCTTTCGGGGTGACGATGTGCGCTTTCACTTCGAAGAAATCTTTGGCGACGAAGTTTTCAATTTCTTCATCACGGCGCACCACCAGCCCCAGCACCGGCGTTTGCACGCGGCCTACGGAGAGTACCCCCTGATAGCCGGCATTCCGCCCAAGGATCGTGTAGGCGCGGGTCATGTTGATCCCGTACAGCCAGTCTGCGCGCGCGCGGGCTAACGCGGACACGCACAGCGGGATAAACTCGCTGTTGGCGCGCAGACGTGAAATCGCCCGCTCCACCGCCTGCGGGTTGAGGTCGTTAATCAGGCAGCGCTGCACCTGCTGGCGTTTTTCCGGCGCCAGCTCCAGATAGTCCAGCACTTCATCCACCAGCAGTTGTCCTTCCCTGTCCGGGTCACCGGCGTGGACAACTTCAGACGCTTCATGCAGAAAGCGCTTAATGACGTTGAGCTGTTTGGTGACGGAGGGGCGCGGTTGCAGGCGCCATTTTTCCGGCACGATAGGCAGATCGTTGAGGTTCCAGCGGGCATAGCGGCTGTCGTAGACGTCTGGCTGTGCCTGCTCAAGCAGGTGACCAATGCACCAGGTGACCACCTGCCCGTTACCGCATTCAATAAAGCCGTCGCCTTTGCGATGCGGCTTCGGCAGCACATCGGCGATGGCACGAGCCAGACTCGGCTTTTCGGCAATAAACAACCGCATCGAATTAACGGATCTCAATCATCGGTCGGCCACCGCGCGCGGTCACCAGTTCGCCGATCGCCGTCAGGGTAATACCAAACTCGGCGGCCGTTGCCTGCACCTCGGCTTCTGACTCCGGCGTGACTGCCAGCAGCAGACCACCCGAGGTTTGCGGATCGCACAGCAGGTTACGCCACTCTTCAGGCATTTCGCCCATCAGATGACCATAGCTGGCAAAGTTACGCTGAGTACCGCCCGGCACGGCGCCCTGGGCAATGTACGCTTCCACGCCTGGCAGCTTCGGCACGTCCTGATACCAGACCTGCGCCTGCACACCCGCGCCCTGACACACTTCAGAGAGATGCCCCAACAGGCCAAAACCGGTGACGTCGGTCATCGCCTTCACGCCGTCGATATTGGCGAAAGCGGCACCGGCCAGGTTCATCTGGCACATCACTTCCGTTGCCAGACCTTTATGCTCGGGTTTCAGCAGGGATTTTTTCTCGGCGGTGGTCAGCACGCCAATGCCCAGCGGCTTGGTGAGGAACAGCTTGCAACCCGCCTGCGCGGTGCTGTTGCGTTTGACGCGCTCGGTAGGCACCACGCCCGTGACCGCCAGACCGAAGATTGGCTCCGGCGCATCAATAGAGTGACCACCGGCCAGGGCAATCCCCGCCTGCTGGCAGGCAAAGCGTCCGCCCTCAATCACCTGGCGGGCTATTTCTGGCGCAAGGGTGTTGATCGGCCAGCCCAGAATCGCAATCGCCATAATCGGTTTACCGCCCATCGCGAAGATATCGCTGATGGCGTTGGTCGCTGCGATGCGCCCGAAATCGAACGGGTTATCGACAATCGGCATAAAGAAGTCAGTGGTACTGATAATGCTGGTGCCGTTACCCAAGTCATAAACCGCTGCATCGTCACGCGTTTCGTTGCCAACAAGCAGGTTCGGGTCGACAAACTTCGCCTGTTCACTGTGCAGGATGGTTTCCAGCACTTTGGGGGAAATTTTACAACCGCAACCGGCTCCGTGGCTGTATTGCGTTAAACGAATGGTTTGCTCGCTCATGGACATCTCCTGTCAATGCAATCGCGCTATGGTAGCGCTCATTCCTTAAAGAGGTAAGTATGACTGTCTGAATTCTGCGGCAGATGCTCAGAATCCAGACAGTTTAGCGCGCGTTATCAGAAACGGCTGACGAAAGGCGTGGTGTCCGGCACGCTAATGGTGCTGGAGGCTTTAAGCTGAGGGGTGCCGAGATAGAGGAAACCGACGATTTTGTCATGCTCGCCGCAGTTGAGTCCGTCGCGCACCGCCGGGCTTTCAGTTAGTGGCCCGGTACGCCAGATACCGTTGAAGCCTTGTGCAACAGCGGCCATCTGCATCGCCATCACCGCGCATCCCGCCGACATCTCCTGCTCCCATACCGGCACTTTATGCTCCGCCTGACACTTCGCCACGACGGCGATAATCATCGGCGCACGGAACGGCGCATTACGGGCTTTATCGATCCCTTTCTCATCCTGACCGGCGGCAACCGCCCCCTGCTCCAGCAGCTGGCTGAAGCGCTCGCGGCCTTCACCTTCAATAATAAAGAAGTGCCACGGCTGAAGTGTGCCGTGATCCGGCGCACGCATACCGGCACGCAGAATGTTCTCCAGCTGCTCACCCGCTGGCGCAGGTTCCGCCAGACGTGACGCGCTACGGCGGTTAACAAGCAGTTCAAGTGCGTCCATTGGTTAACTCCTTTCTTGAAATTTACTCACAAAATTAACACGACGGCAGATTTTGTTACAGCCTGGCAGGCGATTCCTGCTGACAAGTGGCGGTTGGGTCATTACGATAACCCAACATTACCGTCCAGTGGCGACGGAAACAGTCATTTTCTGGTTAGGGAGAATACATGCGAACCCTTTGGCGAATCTTTGCCGGTTTCTTTAAATGGACGTGGCGACTGCTCAATTTCGTCCGCAACCTGGTGATGAACCTCGTTTTCATCCTCCTGGTGCTGGTTTGCGCGGGCATCTGGATGCACATCAGTAACGCAAACCAGTCACAGCATTCGACGCGCGGCGCGCTGCTGCTCGACATCACCGGCGTGATTGTCGATAAGCCTTCCACCAGCAATCGTCTGGGAGTGATTGGTCGTCAGCTGTTCGGCGCTACCTCGGACCGCCTGCAGGAAAACTCCCTGTTCGATATTGTCGATACCATTCGTCAGGCAAAAGATGATCGCAACATTACGGGTATCGTGCTGGATCTGAAAGATTTTGCCGGGGCCGACCAGCCTTCTATGCAGTACATCGGCAAAGCCCTGCGTGAATTCCGTGACAGCGGTAAACCGGTGATCGCAATAGGCGACAGCTACAGCCAGGGGCAATATTATCTGGCGAGCTTTGCCAATAAAATCTGGCTTTCACCTCAGGGTACGGTCGACCTGCACGGCTTTGCCACGAACGGGCTTTACTACAAATCTCTGCTCGACAAGCTGAAGGTCACCACCCACGTGTTCCGCGTCGGTACGTATAAATCTGCCGTTGAGCCATTTATCCGTGATGACATGTCTCCTGCCGCCCGTGAAGCGGACAGCCGCTGGATTGGTGAGCTGTGGCAGAACTACCTGACCACAGTTGCCAGTAACCGCCAGATTACCCCTGCACAGGTCTTCCCTGGTGCTCAGGGCGTGCTGGACGGCTTGCGCAAGGTTGACGGCGATACCGCGAAATATGCGCTTGATAACAAGCTGGTCGATGCCCTGGGAACCAGCGCGGAGATCGAAAAGTCCCTGAGCAAACAGTTCGGCTGGAGCAAAGAGGATAAAAATTACAGCGCGATCAGCATGTACGATTACGCGGCGAAAAAACCGGATGAGAGCGGTGACAGCGTTGCGGTCGTCTTCGCCAATGGCGCAATCATGGACGGTCAGGAGACTCCGGGGAACGTCGGGGGTGATACCACCGCGTCGCAGATCCGTGACGCGCGTCTTGACCCGAAAGTGAAAGCGATTGTGCTGCGTGTGAACAGCCCGGGGGGCAGCGTCAGCGCCTCTGAAGTGATCCGCGCCGAGCTGGCCGCTGCGCGTGCAGCAGGTAAACCGGTGGTGGTTTCCATGGGCGGCATGGCGGCTTCCGGCGGTTACTGGATCTCAACCCCGGCTAACTACATCGTCGCTAACCCAAGCACCCTGACCGGATCAATTGGCATCTTCGGGGTGATCAACACGGTAGAGAACAGCCTGGATTACCTGGGTGTGCATACGGATGGTGTGGCCACTTCACCGCTGGCGGATGTGTCGGTAACCAAATCCCTGCCACCTGAAGTGTCCGAGATGATGCAGCTCAGCATTGAGAATGGCTACAAGCGCTTTATCACGCTGGTCGCTGACTCGCGTAAAAAGACGCCGCAGCAGATCGACGAAATTGCTCAGGGCCACGTCTGGACAGGACAGGATGCGAAGAGCAACGGCCTGGTCGACAGCCTGGGTGACTTTGATGACGCGGTGAAGAAAGCCGCCGAACTGGCGAAGCTCAAACAGTGGCATGTTGAATACTATCAGGATGAGCCGTCGTTCTTCGATATGGTGATGGACAGCATGTCCGTCTCCGTGCGCGCCATGTTGCCGGAAGCGCTGCAGGCTTATCTGCCAGCGCCTGTCGCCACGGCCGCTAAAGCGATGAAAGCGGAAAGCGATAAGCTCGCGGCGTTTAATGATCCACAAAGTCGTTACGCGTTTTGCCTGACCTGCGCAAACGTACGTTAAACCCCGTCCCCTCTTCCGGTGAAGAGGGGATTTTTTTCTTTTGAAGAACAAGAAATCACTACCATGCAGAAGAAATCGATTTATGTAGCCTACACTGGCGGTACCATCGGGATGCAGCGCTCTGAAAACGGCTATATTCCTGTGTCCGGTCATCTTCAACGTCAGCTTGCCCTGATGCCGGAATTCCACCGCCCGGAAATGCCTGACTTTACCATCCACGAGTACGAGCCGCTGATGGACTCCTCCGACATGACGCCGGAAGACTGGCAGCATATCGCGGATGACATCAAAGCCCATTACGACCAGTACGACGGCTTTGTGATCCTGCATGGTACCGACACCATGGCCTTTACCGCCTCGGCGCTCTCCTTCATGCTGGAAAACCTGAGCAAACCGGTGATTGTCACCGGCTCGCAAATTCCGCTGGCGGAACTGCGCTCGGATGGACAGATTAACCTGCTTAACTCTCTCTATGTGGCGGCGAACTACCCGATTAACGAGGTCTCGCTGTTCTTCAACAACCGTCTGTATCGTGGCAACCGTACCACCAAAGCGCACGCCGATGGGTTTGACGCCTTCGCCTCTCCAAACCTGCAACCGCTGCTGGAAGCGGGTATTCATATTCGTCGTCTGGGCACGCCGCCTGCGCCGACCACCTCAGGCGAGCTGATCGTTCACCCGATCACTCCGCAGCCGATCGGTGTGGTAACCATTTATCCGGGCATCTCTGCTGATGTGGTGCGTAACTTCCTGCGCCAGCCGGTAAAAGCGCTGATTTTGCGCTCCTACGGTGTGGGTAACGCGCCGCAGAACAGTGAATTCCTGAAAGAGCTGCAGGAAGCGAGCGAGCGCGGGATTGTGGTGGTTAACCTGACGCAATGTATGTCCGGCAAGGTCAATATGGGCGGCTATGCCACCGGTAACGCTCTGGCGCATGCGGGGGTGATCAGCGGATTCGATATGACCGTCGAGGCCACACTGACTAAACTTCATTATTTACTGAGTCAGGATCTGGACATCCAGTCCATTCGCAGCGCCATGATGCAAAACCTGCGCGGCGAACTGACCCCGGACGAATAAGGAGGCCTCATGAAGCAACGCGCCCTGTTACTGGTCGATTTGCAAAATGATTTCTGCGCGGGCGGCGCACTGGCCGTCGCAGAAGGTGACAGCACGGTCGACGTGGCCAATACCCTGATTGACTGGTGTAAATTGCGCGGTGAAGCCGTTGTCGCAAGCCAGGACTGGCATCCGGCCAACCATGGCAGTTTTGCCAGCCAGCACGGCGTTGAACCCTTCAGCCAGGGTGAGCTCGACGGTCTGGCGCAAACCTTCTGGCCCGATCACTGCGTGCAGCAAACGGAAGGCGCCGCGCTACATCCGCTGCTGAATCAGAAAGCCATCGACGCGGTGTTTCATAAAGGCGAAAACCCGGCTATTGACAGCTACAGCGCCTTTTTCGATAACGGACATCGTCAGAAAACGGCGCTGGACGCGTGGTTACGTCACCACGAAATCACCGAGCTGATTGTGCTGGGTCTGGCAACCGATTACTGCGTGAAGTTTAGCGTGCTGGACGCGCTCCAGTTGGTTTATACGGTCAGCGTCATCACCGACGGCTGTCGCGGGGTGAACATTCAACCGCAGGACAGCGCGCAGGCGTTTATGGATATGGCCGCTGAAGGCGCGACGCTGTATACGCTGGCAGACTGGCTGGAGACGCAGGCGTAGTCTTTTATGCCGGGGGGCGGCTTCGCCTTTCCCGGCATTTCCACTCCGATCCCCATAAAGTGAACTCCCTCGCATCACCAGCGAAGCGGCAATGCTATGCTTTTCAGGCTGTTTTTTCGCCACGCTTTTTCTGTGGCGTGGTTATTTTTATTCTGTCAAAGAGGAACACCTATGAAACGTTTGCCATTGCTGGCAGCTTTACCCTTGCTTTGCGCGTCAGTTGCTTACGCCGCTCCCCTGATGTCCGTGGGCTACTTCAACGGCGGTGGTGATGTCACTGCCGGACCCGGCGGCGATATCAATACGCTTGATGTCCGCCAGATCACCCACCTGAACTATTCGTTTGGCCTTATCTACAATAACGAAAAAGACGAAACCAACGCCGCACTGAAAGATCCGGCGAAGCTGCATCAGATCTGGTTATCTCCGAAAGTGGCGTCCGACCTGGCGCTTATCCCACAGCTTCGTAAACAAAACCCGAATTTAAACGTTCTGCTTTCCGTCGGCGGTTGGGGTGCCCGTGGTTTCTCGGGCGCAGCAGCCACCAAAGAGAGCCGCGCGGTGTTTATCCGCTCGGCGCAGGAGATTGTTGAGAAATACGGTCTGGACGGGATCGACCTTGACTGGGAGTACCCGGTAAACGGCGCATGGGGGCTGGTCGCAAGCACGCCTGCAGACCGGGATAACTTCACCTTCCTGCTGAAAGAGCTGCGTGCCGCCTTCGGGCAGAAAAAACTGGTCACGATTGCGGTTGGGGCCAATGCGGAAAGTCCGAAAAGCTGGGTCGATGTGAAAGCCATTGCTCCCCTTCTCGACTATATCAACCTGATGACCTACGACATGGCGTACGGCACTCAGTATTTTAACGCGAACCTGTATGACTCCAGCGCCTGGCCGACCGTGGCGGCAGCAGATAAATACAGCGTTGATTTTGTGGTGAACAATTATCTGGCCGCGGGGCTGAAGCCACAGCAGATGAACCTTGGGATTGGTTTCTATGGGCGCGTACCAAAACGCGCTGTAGAACCGGGCATTGACTGGAGCAAGCCCGATGCGCAAAACAATCCGGTGACACAGCCTTACTTCGGCCCTCAGGAGATCGGGTTGTTCAGATCACTCGGTTATGACCTGACCAAAGATACCTACGTGAAGTACAACGATATCGTGAAGAAACTGCTAAACGACCCGCAAAAGCGCTTTACTGAACACTGGGACGACCAGGCGAAAGTGCCGTGGCTTTCCGTGAAGGGCGCCGACGGGAAGGATCTGTTTGCCCTCTCATATGAGAATCCACGTTCCGTCGCTATCAAAGCGGACTATATCAAAGAGAAAGGTCTGGCAGGCGCAATGTTCTGGGAGTATGGGGCGGATGATAATAACCAGTTAGCGAAGCAGCTGGCAGAGTCGCTCGGGATCTCGCACAAGTAGTGAGGCAATCAAACCCTCTCCCACAAGGAGAGGGTTGAGTGAGGACATCAACCTACACCGTTATTGTATTTTCATCGTCGCAATCGGCTTTGGCGTGATACCAAACTCTTCCTTCAGTTCACGCTTGCTCTTCATCACCATCTGGCCGTTGGTATCGATTGTCATGTGCTGCGCATCGGTATTGTTGCGCGCCTGCCACAGCATGACCAGCTGCAGGCTGTTCTCTTTTTGCTCCGGGGTTAAGGCAACACCATCAGGCCATTTCCCCAGCTCAACGGCGGTGACCAGACGCTGATAAACTTCCGGCGTCATACCGTTAATCATGTCATCAATATTCACGATCTCTCCCTTTCAAAGGAATAATTTGCTGAATCGTTTTTTCAACCTTTAATCTGGTCGCCGTTTTCATCGTCGCTAAAGCTCAGAGAAGCCGAGTTAACGCAGAAACGCTCGCCCGTTGGCTGAGGGCCATCCGGGAAGACATGCCCCAGGTGCGCATCGCAGTTGTCGCAGCGAATTTCGGTACGCACCATCCCGTGCGACGAGTCAGTTAAGTAGCGGATCGCGTCATCACTCACCGGCTCGTAAAAGCTCGGCCAGCCGCAGCCAGAATCGTATTTCGTTTGTGAATTGAACAGCGGGGCGTCACAGACCAGGCAATGGTATACGCCATCGCGTTTGTTATGCAGTAAACGCCCGGTAAATGGCGGCTCCGTGCCGTGATTCTGCGTCACGTAAAACTGCATTTCTGTGAGGTTTTTTTTCAAATCGTCAGGGTTACGTTGGTTCGACATATGCTTACATCTCGCTGTAGAAACAGACACCTTTTAACCCGGATTCTAACAAAACATTAACACCCTTGCGTGCACTTTTGATCTAAACTTATGTGTCGCGAAAAGGCGGTCAGGCAATTGTGATCATGCTCACATATTTATCCTGCGAGGCCTTTAAAATTCCGGGCGCAGCCCCCATGTGGTTGCTAGCTCAAAGGGAAAGTGAGGCGAGTCAGTCGCACAAACGTTAGTCACAGGATTGATTTGTCGCAATGATTGACACGATTCCGCTTGACGCTGCGTAAGGTTTTTGTAATTTTACAGGCAACCTTTTATTCACTAACAAATAGCTGGTGGAATATATGACTATCAAAGTAGGTATCAACGGTTTTGGCCGTATCGGCCGTATTGTTTTCCGTGCTGCTCAGAAACGTTCTGACATCGAAATCGTTGGTATCAACGATCTCCTGGACGCTGAATACATGGCGTACATGCTGAAGTACGACTCAACTCACGGTCGTTTCGACGGCACCGTTGAAGTGAAAGACGGCCACCTGGTTGTTAATGGCAAAACCATCCGCGTTACTGCTGAGAAAGACCCAGCTAACCTGAAATGGAACGAAATCGGTGTTGACGTTGTTGCTGAAGCAACCGGTATCTTCCTGACCGACGAAACTGCGCGTAAACACATCACCGCGGGTGCGAAAAAAGTTGTTCTGACTGGTCCTTCCAAAGACAACACCCCAATGTTCGTTCGTGGTGCTAACTTCGAAACTTACGCTGGCCAGGATATCGTTTCTAACGCATCCTGCACCACCAACTGCCTGGCACCGCTGGCAAAAGTTATCAACGACAACTTCGGCATCATCGAAGGTCTGATGACTACCGTTCACGCGACCACCGCTACTCAGAAAACCGTTGATGGCCCGTCTCACAAAGACTGGCGTGGCGGCCGTGGCGCGGCTCAGAACATCATCCCATCCTCTACCGGTGCTGCTAAAGCGGTAGGTAAAGTACTGCCAGAACTGAATGGCAAACTGACTGGTATGGCGTTCCGCGTTCCAACTCCTAACGTATCCGTTGTTGACCTGACCGTTCGTCTGGAAAAAGCTGCTTCTTACGAAGACATTAAGAAAGCAATCAAAGCTGCTTCCGAAGGCCCAATGAAAGGCGTTCTGGGTTACACCGAAGACGACGTTGTATCTACCGATTTCAACGGCGAAGTATGCACTTCCGTGTTCGATGCTAAAGCAGGTATCGCACTGAACGACAACTTCGTTAAACTGGTATCCTGGTACGACAACGAAACTGGCTACTCTAACAAAGTACTGGACCTGATCGCTCACATCTCCAAATAAACTGGAATGAGTGCTTGATCCAAAAAGGCGACTTCGGTCGCCTTTTTTATTTATAAGACAGAGGATTGCTTAATGATTAATAAAATTTTTGCACTTCCGGTAGTCGAACAACTTACCCCTGTGCTCTCCCGTCGCCAGATTGATGGCGCTGATGTTATCGTCGTTGACCACCCGCGTGTGAAAGCCTCCGTTGCGCTGAACGGCGCCCACCTGCTCTCCTGGAAACCGGAAGGTGAAACGGAAGTGCTGTGGCTGAGCGATGCGACCTCTTTCAAAAAAGGAGCGGCGATCCGCGGCGGCGTGCCTGTCTGCTGGCCATGGTTTGGGCCGTCAGCGCAGCAGGGACTGCCTTCTCATGGTTTTGCCCGCAACCAGCAGTGGACCCTGAAAGCGCATAACGAAGATGATAACGGTGCCGTGCTGACCTTTGAGCTTCAGGCCAATGACGAGACCCGTGCGCTGTGGCCGCACGAGTTTACCCTGTACGCCCGCTTCAAGCTGGGTAAAACCTGCGAGATTGAGCTGGAAGCGCACGGCGAGTTTGAAACGACCTCTGCCTTGCACACCTACTTCAACGTGGGTGATATCAGCGCGGTAAAAGTGAGCGGCCTTGGCGATACCTATATCGACAAAGTGGACAATGCAAAAGAAGGGAAACTCAGCGACGGCGTGCAGACCTTCCCTGACCGTACCGACCGCGTTTACCTGCATCCGGAAGCGTGCAACGTGATCCACGACAGTGCCCTCAACCGTGGCATCGAAGTGATTCACCATCATCACAGCAACGTGGTGGGCTGGAACCCAGGTCCGGCGCTCTCAGTGAGCATGGCCGACGTGCCCGATGACGGTTACAAAACGTTTGTCTGCGTTGAAACGGCCTGCGTCACTACGGCGCAAAAAGCCAGCGAAGAAAAACCGTCTCGCTTAGGGCAGACTATTCGCATTGTGAAGCGCTAAGCCTTTGACGCGGTATGGTTATGACCGCACCAGCACAATGCAAACGGGGCGCAAGCGCCCCGTTATAATGCAAAGATTGCACTGTTTTGATGCACAATCAGAACTTGTAGGTCACACCGACAGAGAAAATACCCGCCCAGGACTTGTCGACCATTGGGCTGTCTTTCACTTCGTCGCTCAGACGCTCGTAACGGCCAGTACCGTATACGTTCCAGTCACCCAGGAAGTTGTAGCTCGCGGTCAGCTCCAGGTACGGATCCCAACCATCATCTGCGCTGTAGCTCTTCAGACCACTACGACGGGACTCATTCTTAGAGACGCCATAGTAGTAGTCGTTGTAGTTCTCACTGTTGTACTGCACACCAATACCTGGCGTCAGGGTTAACGCACCGTTCGTGTAGCGATAGAGCCAGGCCAGATCCCAGATAAAGCCGTTGCTGTTATCCAGCGTGTCTCCCGCCAGCGCGGTACGCAGGAAGCCATACTCGGTGTTATGCACATAAGAGAGACCCGCCATCATGGTGCTCTTACGCTTGTCGAGTCGACGCAGGGCGTGGCTGTCGCTGTCACCCGGTTTGAAGTGCGTCGGATCGTAGTAGGCCATAATGGAGAGCTTATCGGCCGTATCGTTCCACAGATAGTAGCCGCCGCCGAGTCCACGGAACCAGAAGTTATCGCCTTCATAGGTGACAACCGGAACGGGATAAACATCACGATCATACTGTTTATACGGGCTGTTAATGACGCCAACGCCCGCACCTACCGTCCACTGGCTTTCCGCCTGTGCGGTGCTAACTGCGGTCGCGGCGAGTACGCCCAATGCCAGAAGTTTGAGTTTGGTCACAATCCATTCTTTCCTGTAGTCAAATAATCAGCGGGAGAAGTGTAACCGCCAGACCCGTACTTCCCCAAATTTTTTGCCTGCTAATCAGTTTGATTAACCCGTTATTTTTCATTTTTCAGATGACAGGCCGTTTTCACTTCTGTGACCGCAGGGTGAAAAATGCCCGTATGACATATAACGGCAATGGATATTTTTGGATGAGTTATTGATATGTCATTGAAATTAGATTTTATCAGCATGCAAGTTTTGCAAATGCCATCTACGCTTTAATTTAAGAAGAGTTTTCCTGCACGCCCCGCGGTTCTTAGCGTCTGACCTGGCACACAGGTTGCTGCTCTGGCAGTGAGGTGCGAGAGATTCTCTTCCGGGAGCCTCCACTACTCATACGAACGGCTCTTATCCTGTGCTAAAAAACGAAAGGACGGCATGCCATGAATATATTCGATCACTATCGCCAGCGCTATGAAGCTGCCAAGGACGAAGAGTTCACACTGCAGGAGTTTCTTACCATCTGTCGGCAAGATCGCAGTGCCTATGCCAACGCGGCAGAACGGCTATTGATGGCTATTGGTGAGCCAAACATGGTTGATACTGCCCAGGAACCACGGCTTTCCCGTCTCTTTTCGAATCGGGTGGTCGCCCGATACCCGGCGTTTGAAGAGTTCTATGGCATGGAAGATGCCATCGAGCAAATCGTCTCCTACCTGAAGCATGCTGCTCAGGGTCTGGAAGAGAAGAAACAGATCCTCTATTTACTCGGCCCGGTGGGTGGCGGTAAATCGTCGCTGGCTGAACGGCTGAAATCGCTGATGCAGCGCGTGCCTATCTATGTGCTGAGCGCCAACGGTGAACGCAGCCCGGTGAACGACCATCCGCTGTGCCTGTTTAACCCGCAGGAAGATGCGCAAATTCTGGATAAAGAGTACGGCATTCCGCGTCGTTATCTCGGCACCATCATGTCGCCGTGGGCGGCGAAACGCCTGCATGAGTTTGGTGGCGATATCACCAAATTCCGCGTCGTGAAAGTGTGGCCATCCATTCTGGAGCAGATCGCCATCGCCAAAACGGAACCAGGTGATGAGAACAACCAGGACATCTCGGCGCTGGTCGGTAAAGTCGATATCCGTAAGCTGGAAAACTACGCCCAGAATGACCCGGATGCCTACGGCTACTCTGGCGCACTGTGCCGGGCAAACCAGGGCATTATGGAATTCGTCGAGATGTTTAAAGCACCCATTAAAGTGCTGCATCCACTGCTGACGGCCACCCAGGAGGGGAACTACAACGGGACGGAAGGTATCTCTGCCCTGCCGTTCAACGGCATCATCCTGGCGCACTCGAACGAATCCGAGTGGGTCTCCTTCCGAAATAACAAAAACAATGAGGCGTTCCTTGACCGTGTGTACATCGTTAAAGTGCCTTATTGCCTGCGGATCTCCGAAGAGATCAAAATTTACGAAAAACTGCTTAACCACAGTGAGCTGATGCATGCCCCATGCGCACCGGGCACGCTGGAAACGCTGTCGCGCTTCTCCATCCTGTCGCGTCTGAAAGAGCCGGAAAACTCCAGCATCTACTCCAAAATGCGCGTGTATGACGGGGAAAGCCTGAAAGATACCGACCCGAAAGCGAAGTCGTATCAGGAGTACCGCGATTACGCGGGTGTCGACGAGGGCATGAACGGTCTGTCCACACGTTTCGCGTTTAAGATCCTCTCCCGCGTGTTTAACTTCGACCATGCGGAAGTGGCGGCCAACCCGGTCCACCTGTTCTATGTGCTGGAGCAGCAGATTGAACGCGAGCAATTCCCACAGGAGCAGGCGGAACGTTACCTTGAGTTCCTGAAAGGTTATCTGATCCCGAAATATGCCGAGTTCATTGGCAAAGAGATCCAGACGGCCTACCTGGAATCCTATTCAGAATACGGCCAGAACATCTTTGACCGTTACGTCACCTATGCTGACTTCTGGATCCAGGATCAGGAGTACCGCGACCCGGATACCGGACAGCTGTTTGACCGTGAATCCCTGAACGCGGAGCTGGAAAAAATTGAGAAGCCTGCCGGGATCAGCAACCCGAAAGACTTCCGTAACGAAATTGTGAACTTCGTACTGCGTGCCAGAGCGCATAACAATGGTCGTAATCCGAACTGGACCAGCTACGAGAAACTGCGCACGGTCATCGAGAAGAAAATGTTCTCTAATACCGAGGAGCTGTTACCCGTCATTTCGTTTAACACCAAAACCTCAACTGACGAGCAGAAAAAACACGACGATTTTGTCGACCGTATGATGGAAAAAGGCTACACCCGCAAACAGGTTCGTTTGCTTTGCGAATGGTATCTGCGCGTACGGAAATCGTCTTAAAACAAGTGCCCGGTAGCGTTTAACGCTCACCGGGCCGACAAAATGCAAGTTGGCAAATGCAGTACGGGGGGTATATGACCTGGTTTATTGACCGGCGTCTGAACGGCAAAAACAAGAGCATGGTGAATCGCCAGCGCTTCTTGCGCCGTTACAAAGCGCAAATTAAACAGTCGATCTCCGAGGCCATCAACAAACGCTCGGTAACCGACGTCGACAGCGGCGAGTCTGTCTCCATCCCCACCGATGACATCAGCGAACCGATGTTTCATCAGGGGCGTGGCGGCCTGCGCCATCGCGTACACCCAGGTAATGACCACTTCGTTCAGAACGACAGAATCGAGCGCCCACAAGGAGGCGGCGGTGGTTCAGGAAGCGGTCAAGGACAGGCCAGTCAGGATGGTGAAGGTCAGGATGAATTCGTCTTTCAGATCTCAAAAGATGAGTATCTCGACCTGCTCTTTGAGGATCTGGCGCTGCCTAATTTGAAAAAGAACCAGCACCGTCAGCTTAACGAATACAAAACCCATCGCGCGGGTTATACCGCGAACGGCGTACCGGCCAATATCAGCGTCGTTCGTTCGCTGCAGAACTCGCTGGCGCGGCGCACGGCCATGACGGCCGGTAAACGGCGGGAGCTGCGCGAACTGGAAAGCAGCCTGAAGGTGGTAGAAAACACAGAACCGGCGCAACTGCTGGAAGAGGAGCGCCTGCGTAAAGAGATTGCCGAGCTGAGGGCGAAGATTGAGCGGGTACCGTTTATTGATACCTTCGACCTGCGCTATAAAAACTACGAAAAACGGCCGGAGCCTTCGAGCCAGGCTGTCATGTTCTGTCTGATGGACGTCTCCGGTTCAATGGACCAGGCCACCAAGGATATGGCGAAGCGTTTTTACATTTTGCTCTATCTGTTCCTGAGCAGAACCTATAAGAACGTGGAAGTGGTTTATATTCGCCACCACACCCAGGCCAAAGAGGTGGATGAACATGAGTTCTTCTACTCGCAGGAGACCGGCGGCACCATCGTATCGAGCGCCCTGAAGTTGATGGATGAGGTGGTGAAAGAGCGTTACGATCCGGCTCAGTGGAACATCTATGCTGCGCAGGCGTCGGATGGCGACAACTGGGCGGATGATTCGCCGCTGTGTCACGACATTCTGGCGAAGAAAATTTTGCCGGTGGTGCGTTACTACAGCTATATCGAAATCACGCGTCGTGCTCACCAGACGCTGTGGCGTGAATATGAACATCTGCAATCGATGTTCGAAAATTTCGCCATGCAACACATCCGTGACCAGGATGATATCTATCCGGTGTTCCGGGAGCTGTTCCACAAGCAATCGGCCACCAGCAATGCCTGACCCCACAGCCAGCAACACGCTGGCTGTTTTCTTTCCCCTTCGTCCATCCCCTTCGCAAAATGATCTGTGTTACTGTTGGAAACTGCGTATTGGCAGATAACAGGTAAACTGACTATGTCTGATGAGGTTAAGGGTACGGCTACCCACCAGCAACTCATTTCGCTGTTAACGCAGCAAGGTGCGCGCTTTCGCGTGATGGAGCACGAGGCCGTAGGAAAATGCGAAGCGGTAAGCGAAATCCGCGGAACCGATCTGGGGCAAGGCGCAAAAGCGCTGGTCTGCAAAGTGAAGGGAAACGGCGTAAAAAAACACGTTCTGGCGATCCTGGCCGCTGACCAGCAGGCCGACCTGAGCCAGCTTGCCAGCCATTTCGGCGGCTTAAAAGCCTCTCTCGCAAGCCCGGCCGAAGTCGATCATTTGACCGCCTGCGTGTTTGGCGCTATCCCACCGTTTAGCTTCCATCCGGATCTGACGCTGGTCGCCGACCCGCTCCTGTTCGAGCGTTTTGACGAAATCGCGTTCAATGCCGGTCTGCTGGAAAAATCCGTGATCATGGATACCCAGGATTATCTGCGCATTGCCCGCCCTGAACTGGTGACGTTTCGTAAAGCGTGACCGTGATGGCTGACGCCTCTGTCAGCCTCTCTTTTCCAGAAACAGAACTGATGCGATCAAAATCACCGCAATAGCGAAAAACGATGAGGAGATAATCAGCGTTTCAACAAACATGTGATCGTTCATCTTAGCGACCCTTTGCGATGCCTGATGCCGTTTTATCCCCTGAAAATGACAAGGATATGACAATCTCCTATTTTTTTTAAAACACTGTCGTTAGCCGTTTTTCCGCGTAAAGTAAGCAGGCTTACTATTCTGGCAAGGACTCCTCATGTTTGACCCTACTCTGCTTATTCTACTGGCACTCGCTGCACTCGGCTTTATCAGCCATAACACCACCGTCGCCATCTCGATCCTGGTGTTGATCATTGTGCGCGTCACCCCGTTAAACTCTTTTTTCCCGTGGATAGAAAAACAAGGCCTGACGATCGGGATAATCATTTTGACCATTGGGGTGATGGCCCCCATTGCCAGCGGCACGCTTCCGGCCTCAACGCTGCTGCACTCGTTTGTTAACTGGAAATCACTGGTGGCTATCGCGGTGGGGATTTTCGTGTCATGGCTGGGTGGTCGCGGCGTCACGTTGATGAGCAGCCAGCCCTCGCTGGTGGCTGGCCTGCTGGTGGGAACGGTGCTGGGCGTGGCGCTCTTTCGCGGCGTTCCGGTGGGCCCGCTCATTGCCGCCGGGCTGGTTTCGCTGTTTATTGGGAAGTCGTAGTCAGGCTGGCAATATAGCGCGCGGGCGTTTGCCCCAGCCCCTTTTTAAACATCGTAATAAAGGCGGTGGTGGAGTCATAACCAAGTGACTGCGCCACCTGCTGAACTGACTTCCCGCCAATCAGCAGCTGCAACGCCACAATCAACTGCAGCTGATGACGCCAGCGGCGAAAGCTTAAGCCCGTCTCTTTGACCACCAGCCGCGCCAGGTTGCGCTCACTCATGGCAAAGTGGTTCGCCCATTGCGCCAGCGTCTGCCACGCGGCGGGCTCTTCCGCCATCTTTTCGCTCATCAACCGAATTTTTGGATGAGGGGAAACGGGCAGCTGTAAATGCTCCTGTCGCTGGAGCGGCAGTTCATCAAACAGCACATCCACCAGACGCGAGGTGGTGGCAAGCGGCAGTTGCTCACGCGTTTTTCCCGCCAGCGACAGAATCAGCTCCCGCACCAGCGGCGATATTTTCAGGGTACAGCACCGGTCCGGCAGACTGACGGCACCCGGTTCAATAAACAAAAAGCAGAGCTGCGCGCCTGGCGTGGCCCTGTTGCTATGGGGCATCTGCCCGGGGATCCACACGGCATACTGGGGCGGTACCATCAGCATGGCATTTTCTACCTCACAGGTGATTGCACCACCCAGCGCCAGAATCAGCTGCCCTTTGCGGTGCTGATGGAGCGGAATATATTGCTCCTGCGCTACCACGCGGATGCGAAACGCGACCGCGGCATCGAATTGGCTATCGGGATCGTAGCCGTCGAGTCCCAGACCGTTCATCAGGTTGTCCGATATTAGCGATAAACTGTCATTTTAGCCTGATTTCAACCACGGCGAAAATCGGTATTGTGTGCGCTCGCCTGAACGTATGAGAAAACAATGACTACTGCTACTCGCAAAGGCGCGCTGCTGATCGCCGGCATTCTGATGATTGCCACGACGCTTCGCGTCACCTTTACCGGCGCAGCGCCGCTGCTCGATACCATTCGCCTTGAATATGGATTAACCACCGCGCAAACCGGCCTGCTAACCACCCTGCCACTATTAGCGTTTGCCCTTGTCTCGCCGCTTGCCGCGGGCGTAGCACGGCGTATCGGCATGGAGCGCAGCCTGTTCCTCGCCCTGTTGCTGATCTGCGCCGGGATTGCCGTGCGCTCTCTGCCCTCTGCGGCCCTGCTGTTTACCGGCACGGCGGTGATCGGTTGCGGTATCGCGCTCGGGAATGTGCTATTACCGGGCTTAATCAAACGCGACTTTCCCGGCCAGGTTGCCCGCCTTACCGGGGCCTATTCCCTGACGATGGGCGTTTCGGCGGCGCTCGGTTCGGCGCTGATTGTTCCTCTCGCCCAAGGAGCCGCAGGCTGGCATGGCGCGCTGCTAATGCTGATGATCTTTCCCCTGCTGGCGCTGCTGCTCTGGCTGCCGCAGTGGCGCCAGAAGCAGGTCGCTACGGTGACCGGTGCAGGGGCGCTGCACAACCGCGCCATATGGCGTTCTGTCCTCGCCTGGCAGGTGACGCTCTTTCTCGGCATTAACTCGCTGATTTACTACGTCATCATCGGCTGGTTACCCGCGATATTACTCAGCCACGGCTACAGCGAAGCGCAGGCAGGCTCCATGCACGGGCTCTTACAGCTGGCCACGGCCATTCCGGGCCTTGCCGTGCCGCTGATCCTGCATCGTCTGAACGATCAACGCGGGATCGCCGGTGCCGTAGCCCTGATGTGCGCAGTGAGTGCGGCCGGTTTCTGGTTTGCACCGGCTTTGGCGGTCGTGTGGACGCTGGTGTTTGGCTTTGGCACCGGAGCAACGATGATCCTCGGTCTGACGTTCATCGGCCTGCGCGCCAGCTCTGCCCATCAGGCGGCGGCACTGTCCGGTATGGCGCAGTCGATTGGTTATCTGCTGGCCGCCTGCGGGCCTCCGCTGATGGGGAAAATTCACGATACCGCCGGTGACTGGCAGATCCCCCTTCTGGCCTGCGCGCTTGCCTCGGTGTTGATGGCCATCTGCGGCATGCTTGCCGGGCGCGACCGGGAGATCACGCCCCGCTAAAAACAGTGGCAGACCTGACGGTCTGCCTGTTATTTATCCCCGTGCCGCACGCAGCATCGCCTGTACTAACACCACCGGACGCCCCGCCAGCGCTGCACGCTCGTGCTGGAATAAGGTAATCACGAAGAACGGATGGGTAACCAGCTCTGCGGCACGGATTTCCCCCTGCTCGTCCCAGCCCGTCACGCGCATATCACCGCTCTCCAGCTCCTGCGCAAATTCCGGGGATACGCCGTAGTTGCAGTGATATCCCTCTTCGATTTCCGGCTTGCCGTAGGCTTTCGCAATAAGCGTGTTGTTACGCAGTTCAATCGCATCGGTTTTTTCCACCAGCGAGCAGGTCAGCGGCGCAATCACCATTGAGCCTTCGGTGTCCGTTTCGGCGTGCGCCGCATCGCTCCAGCCGAGCACATTACGCGCATACTCAATCAATGCATGCTGAAAACCGCCGCAGGTGCCGAGAAATGGAATGCTGTTTTCGCGCGCGTAGCGTGCAGCGATAAAGGCGGCTTCGGTGTTTTTGTAGGGGCTTGCAGGAACCAGCCAGATGGCATCGTAACCCACCAGGTCTTCAGGGCTGGTCAGCTCCGTCGTCGCTAGCCAGTCGTAATCAGCGGTGAGATCCAGTACTGCAGCAGCATCATCAATGGCCAGCGGGATCGCCTGGTGCGCAATCACATCGGGATTGTAATCGCCAACCAGCGCAATGCGCAGCGTCGTTTTAACCGGGAGGTGTTCCATGAAAGGTTCCTTATGCCAGAGTATTATCAGATAACATAAGGAACCTCAGACTACCGATCTTCTGCAATAATCACAATACCTTAAATTGGGAGGGGGAAATGATGATTCAGTGCAAGCGCGTCTATGAACAGGCAGCCCCGGAGGATGGTTATCGGGTGCTGGTGGACAGACTGTGGCCGCGAGGGGTGAAAAAAGCAGACCTTGTGCATAATGAATGGTGCAAAGCGCTTACGCCTTCTGACGGGTTACGTAAGGCCTTTCACAGTGAAACCATTGATTTCGCTGCCTTCAGCCAGGCGTATCGGGAAGAGCTGGCGCAGCATAAAGACGAAGGTTTGCGTCTTGCAACCCTCGCGAGACAGCAAACCTTAACCCTTCTCTACGCCGCGAAAAATACCGAACAGAATCACGCAATAGTCTTAGCCGACTGGCTGCGCCATTTGTGATTAACTGGCCGTCAGCGCATCGAAGGTTTGCGGTGCCTCATCCGGCGTGAGCGGCAGCAGATGTTCGGCGCGCACAAACGCAAAACCGTGCTGATTATCAAAGGCGTAGACATCGCCCGTCACCAGCCAGAGCGCGCGATCCGCTGTCGCGGGCAGCTGCGTCATCACGCCATTGACCGGGTTAACGAAGCGCTGGCCGGGCTGGCAAAGGCCAAACAACTCAACGGATTTACCCACATTGCGACGGCCTGAGGCCGTGCGGGCACCAATGATCAACGCCATGCTGCCCGGTTTAAGCTGAAACATACTTCTCTCACGATAACGGTGGCCAGAAACTGGCTAAGAATAATCCTAAAGAGAAGTGTATCGCAATCTTTGTCCTGCTGTCACCTGGCGGGTTGCGGATGATCGCGGCGGTAGAGCTCCCATTCGTCGATCACTTCGCCACCGGGCAATTTACACTCCGTACGCACGCCCTGCGGGCTCTGGATTGGGATCTGCTCTCCCCCTTTTTCCAGACAATAGACAGAGGCAGGGTTAGCCATCCCCACCCTATGCGGCGGCGGTGGGGCAACAGGTGGAGACGTTTTTGTGGTACAGGCCGCCAGGGGTAGCGCGAGAGCCAAAAGCAGAAATCTCATCGTGTTGATCCTTTTTACATCATCAGAAGATAAGGGTAACGGGTCGCCGTCGCTTTCTCCATCATTTCTCCATTTTAACTGCACTTTTCAACACTATAGTGAGGCGTGTTCTCCTTATGACCAGAGAACATCATTCCGTAATCAAGATGTCTTTGCCCCGGTCTCAACAACGGGGCCTTTTTCTCCCCTGCCTGCTTCTGATGGATATATAAAATTCTCACCATTCATGTTTTACTATGGCTGAAGTCGAAATTTTCAGCATAACATGCAGATGCAGACGTCTTGTGCATGGGAGTCAACCTACGTCATGTCAGATATCATCCTGGCCCGAGTGTCAGAAACGCTCACCACGGAACAATCCCTTGAAAGTCTCGTTCGCCAGTTGCTGGAGATGCTGGAACTTGTGACCGAAATGGAGTCGACCTACCTGACGAAGGTCGATATCAATGCCCGTCTTCAGCATATTTTGTATGCCCGAAACAGTAAGCAGATGCAGATCCCGGAGGGACTAAGCGTGCCCTGGGGCGATACATTGTGCAAACGCGCTCTGGACAGTGACACCATTTTCAGTAACGAGGTTCCTGAACGCTGGGCGGATTGCGACGCCGCGAAAGCGCTCGGTATTACCACGTACATGAGCGTGCCGGTTCACCTGGCGGATGGTTCCCTGTACGGCACACTCTGTGCGACCAGCACGGAAAAGAAGCTGCTCAGTGAACGCGGCGAACACGTGCTGAAACTCTTTGCCGGGCTGATTGCCCAGTATATTCAGAAAGAGTCGTTGCTTTCTCAACTTCGAGAAGCGAATGCAGCGCTCATCGCCTACTCCTTTACCGACGTTCTCACCAGTTTACCCAACCGCCGCGCCATCTTTGAAGATCTCAACACTCTGTTTTCTTTAGGCCGCCACCTTAAACGCAACGTAATTATCGCTTTTATCGATCTGGATGATTTTAAACGGATTAACGACCAGTACGGGCATGAAGCAGGCGATCAATTCCTCATTGAAGTCGGCAAACGTCTGTCAGATGAAAAGACCGAAGACGAGATTATCGGCCGCCTGGGGGGCGATGAGTTCCTGGTAGCCTGCCTGAGTAAAGCGGAAAATCAGGCTGACGATGGCCAGATTAACCAGCTCAGGGCGCGGCTTCGCGACCGGATTGCCGGCCAATACGGGTTGGGCAGTGTGAGTATTGTGTACCCGGGTGCAAGCCTGGGAGTTGTCGAAGTTGATCCTGCCGGGATGGATCCGGACAGCGCATTACGCGTCGCGGATGTTGCGATGTATCAGGATAAAAAGGGTAAAGGCAAAACGCGCTTTCACGTTTTGGATTAACCCCGTACACTCTACGGCATTCTGAAAACCAAAACAGGTGATGGCATGAGAATAGGGATCCTCTTCCCGGTCGTTATTTTTATAACGGCGGTGGTTTTTTTAGCATGGTTTTTTGTCGGTGGTTACGCGGCTCCGGGAGCATAAATGAGAAAAACCACCCTCATTATGCTGCTCGTCGCAATCGTCGCCGTTGCTGGCACGCAATTTGGCTGGTGGTAACACCGCAACGTAAAAAGGCCGCCATCTGGCAGCCTTTTTTAACGCTTATCAAACTTAGCTTTTGATTTTTCTGTAGATAAACAGAACAACCAGCGCGCCGATCACGGCGACAGCAAAACTGCCGAAGTTGAAACCGTCAACTTTGCCAAACCCGAACAGCGTACTGATCCAGCCGCCGACGACCGCGCCGACAATACCCAGTATCACGGTAACGATAAAACCACCGCCATCTTTGCCCGGCATGATCCACTTCGCCAGAATACCCGCAATAAGCCCAAAGATAATCCAGGATAAAATTCCCATAACTTTCCTCTCTGTATGGTTTTTGTCATTAAATCAACGACACAAAAAGGATAGCACAGGATCCGGGAAAGGAAATTTGTGATTAGTATCACAGCGAGAGAGTGCGCATTTAGTATCCAAAACTGCACCACACGAAATGTGGGGTTGCAACTTAAGATGAGAAAGATTATCTTTCTCAACACTGAATAGTTGAGTTAAATGCTCAGGTATTCAGTACGACATTGCTCACATTGCTTCCAGTATTTTTGCCCACGCTTTAGTGGGCATTTTTTTGCCCGCTTACACGGCGATAAAGGCATAGCGGTTGCGTCCTGCGCGTTTTGCCTGATAGAGCGCCTGGTCAGCCGCAATAATAATGTTCTGCTGGCTGCCTGCAATGTCAACGGCACGTGCGGTTGACACCCCGACGCTGACCGTTACCCGTCCAAAGGGGCTAAAGGCATGCTCAATATGCAGTGAAAATACATTGCGGATGATCGTCTGGGCCAGGCGGATGGCTTCCTGAATATCGGCGTCTGGCAGGATCAGCGCAAACTCTTCGCCGCCATAACGCGCCACAAGCTGGTTGTTGCGGGTGAGGCTCTCTCTGAGGCTATTCCCCAGTAGGGTAAGGCATCGGTCTCCTTCTGGGTGACCGTAGTTATCATTGTATTTTTTGAAATAATCGACATCGACAATGAGGATAGAAATTGGCGTGTCGTTATCCGCACACGTGGCGATTTCAGACAGAATTTTTTCATCAAACGTGCGGCGGTTGAAAAGCCCCGTCAGCGCATCTTCAGAGGCTATTATCTTGAGCTCTTTGTTATCTCTGGTTTTTCTGGACAGATCCGAATAGAGGAAATAAGACGCGACGATAAGCGCCACGGTAAAAATAAGAATGAGTACGGCGAGCTGAATGGCCTGCTTACGCCAGGCTGCAAGTGCTTCTTCTTTACTCACTGCAACGGTGGTAACCAATCCGTAACGTTTGTTTTTCTCAAAAGCGAAAATGCGTTCGACTTTATCAAACCGCGAAACCGAGCTGGCAATCCCTGAATTTTGTACCTTCAGGTATTCTCTGAACAGGGGTGAGTCTGAAACAATCGCGCCAATGTAGTTATTTTTAAACGGATAACGAACCAGCAACACGCCGGATTGTGTCGTGAGGCCAATGACACCAGCATGGCCAATATTAATCTGCCCGTAGAGTGCCAGAAAATTTTCGATTCCAAGCGTCACCACGACAACGCCGTTAAAGTCTCCGGTCTGCGTTTCAAGCCGTCGACTGATCGTAATCACCCATTTCCCGTTCGTTCTGCTCACGACCGGCTGGCCAATAAAAATCTGCTGACTTTTATTTTCCTTGTGATAGATAAAAAACGATCTGTCAGCCCCTTTTCGCGGCCCGGAAAAACGTCCGTACAATGCCGTAAAGATGTCACCATTGACATCGTAAATAACCACATTGTTAATCTGGCTAAGAAGATTATCCTGATTTTCTATTATCCGTTGAATATTGGTCGCCTGTTCCGGGGTCATACCATAAATGTCGATCATGTCTGAAATGGTGGTGATCAGCATTTCGCTTTGACGCATGATCCCCTCAGTATAAACATCCAGGGTATGGCTCAGGTTAGCAACGCCGGTATTAATTTGCTGAATTGACTGCTGTCTGGACGTGGTAATTTGGACCGCAAGCGACAACGAGATGATCAACGAGACAATGATGACAGTAATGGTTGTTGTGTAAAAAGTATTTTTCACATGCACGAGCTTTTCCACCTTATCACGCCTGACATCCCTGGCTGACAACTCGTGTCACTGTAACAAAGGTCAGGATAAGAGGAAAATAAATTGCACTTAAGCGCACAATAAGAAGCGGTTATTATTTTGCTTCACTAAAATTTGCGTCAGGGTTATTACGGAGATCCCCTGGCGCCTGCCGCTCTCTCCCGTGAGTACCAGGCTTGTACCCTGCCCCGGCTGTGTTAAGATTCACCCCATCAGGGAGCTGACAGGATAACCGGAAAATGAAAAAAATCATTGCCGTTGCTATCGTATCAACGATTCTGGTCATTCTGTCTCTGTATGCGGTGAATGCGGTTATCATCAGCCAGCAGAAGGATAAACAGCGTGAGATCGCCCAGACGCTTTTGCACTATTCCGAAGGATTATCCGAAAGCATCGCGCTGGCCCTTAAAGAGGTAACAACC